>CAZZFI010000049.1:0-5933 GCA_964653475.1 uncultured Candidatus Saccharibacteria bacterium
CCAATACTCTTTTTGACTTGAAAATAGGAGGCATGGTTTAAGAACAGTTTTTACAGATTCCGTAAAATTCTATGAAATGATCAGTTATAAGAAAACCGTCGTTTTGTTTGGCTGAGGTTTCTACTTCTGAAAAGGATTTCTCCATTATAGGATCAGAAATTGAGAGTATACGTTTGCAGTTATTACAGATCAAATGATGGTGATGCTCGTGATCGTTCAGTTCGAACTGCGGAACATCTCCATTTATAAAAACTTGTTTTAGTATGTTGTTATTTACCAGGAAATTTAAGTTTCGATACACAGTCGCGCGATCTGTCTTGGTCCGGAGTTTTTCAACGATTTCTCCTGCAGAAAGTGATACATGATCTCCATCGAAAAGTGAAATAATATCTCTCCGAGCATTGGTTATTCGATACCCACGTTGTTGGAGTTGTTTTATAACAGTCGAGATGTTCATCGATAAAAGATAACTCGGTATATTATGCCACAAACGGCAAGTAATCAGGTATAATTGTTCTAGATGTTGGCCAGTAGCACAATGGTAGTGCAATCCGCTGTTAACGGATAGGTTCTAGGTTCGAGTCCTAGCTGGCCAGATCTAAAGTGATATTTTGCGATTTCATGCTGAATAAAACTTGCTATAATTCAACGGAAGTATACGAATAATGGTAGATAAGAAAAAACGACCAGTAAAAACTCTCCTCATCCATATGTTGATAATGGCTTTGATCCTGGTTTCCCAGGTGTTCTATGATTTTGTTTATGCTCAAGATGCGGAACAAAATTATGACCAGAATGTCCCTATTGTTTCTAATCCTGCTTTAAAACTTGACCTAAAGTATCCAGAAGTACAAGAATACCCTTCAAAAAATTTTCGTGTCACTTTGACAGTGGATTCTCTGATCGACTCTAATAGAGTTGGAGTAAAATGGTTTTATCCGTCAAATCTGATGACTATTACAGGGGAAGAAAGGGATATCATATCTGTTGTTAGCGGAGAGAAAACCACTATAACAAAAGAATTTACTCCCAGATCTGAAGAGTCATTGCCTAAATCTGTAATTAATAGGAGAGTCACATTAGCTGTAGAGGTGAATGGTTTTGTTGCAGGTGAGAACTATTTAAGTTCGTCTGAAGTTGACGTTATCTTCACGCCAGACATGGAGATTACCCCGACTTTAGAAAGTTATTCAAGTGATAGAAGAACCACTCTTCTTCGAGTATGGTCGATACGAATAGGAATAGTTTTAGCTTTCGGAACAGCAATCGTATACGCAGTTAAACAACTTCGAGACTATCTGAACACAAACGAAGTTGTATAATAATTCTCCTAAGATCTGTTTTGCTTTATTCACAAAAGTTCCAGAATTTACTGTTATACTAATTACATGCTCTGGCAAACATTCCCTAAAATCTCTTCTTCTATACGGAAATCATTCAGCTCATACGATGATTTGACTGCACAGCTTTTGTATAACAGAGGCTTTAAAACTGTCAATGAAGTTGAAAAATTTTTTAATCCCGACAGTTCTGATTTGCCAGACAGGAGAAATTTGCGTGATCTCGATAAAGCAGTCAAAGAGATTCTTGAAACTGTGAAGTCAGGTGGAAAGATTGTAATATATGGAGATTACGATGTAGATGGAGTCTGCTCAAGTACTATTTTGTTTGATTTCCTTTATCGAGACTTGAAAGCAAAAGTAGTACCGTATATCCCAAGTAGGTTTGAAGAAGGGTATGGCCTAAACATAACAGCTCTCGAAAAAATTAGCCAAGAAGGAGCGGATCTAATGATAACTGTCGACTGCGGAGTTAGAGATGGGAAATTGCTTAGAGGTTTCGGGAACAAAGAAATGCGAGTTATTATTACTGATCACCATGAGCCTCCGGAAGATAGCGAAGATCTTGATGCACTGCTCGAAAGTGCATACGCAGTTGTCCATCCAACATTGTCCGATAAATATCATTTTAAACAAATCTGTGCTACGACAGTTGCTTGGTATCTTCTCTGTGAACTTGTTTCTCAAGCCAAGGACCAGAACCTAATCAAAACTGAAATAAATCCCGAGAAATACCTCGACCTTGTAGCACTGGCGACAGTTTGCGACATCATGCCTCTTGTAGATCAGAACCGCATTTTACTCAAATGCGGAGTAGAGAAAATTCAAAATACAGAAAATCTTGGATTAAAAGAACTTTTGATTAATGCAGGAGTATATTCCCAGGAACTGAAGCCATATCATTTAGGATATGTGATCGGACCAAGGTTGAATGCAGCAGGTCGTCTTGAGAGTGCACTTGATGCACTGAGACTTCTGACTTCAAAAGATTCGGCTGTTATCTCGAAACTAGCGAAAAAACTTTCAGACCTAAACTCAGAACGGCAGGTTTTGACAAAAGAATATATCAAAAAAGCAGAAGAACAAATTGCACAGTCAGGTTCGGACAATAACTTATTGTTTATTGTTGGAGAAAATTGGCCGGAAGGAATCGTCGGGTTAGTTGCTGGGAAAATTTGCGAGAAATACCACAAACCGGTTTTGGTCGCCTCCCTTGATGGCCATGGAACCGCTATTGGTTCGGCAAGAAGTATTAAATCTTTTCATATTACTGAGGCGATTTCTGAATCAGCAGACATATTAGAAAGGTTTGGTGGACACTCGCAGGCAGCTGGATTTACAGTCAAACAAGAAAATTTAGAGACTTTTAGAGAAAACATGTTTAGGTTGTCAGAAGCAATTGGGCAAGAAGACTTAGAAAAAAAACTTCAGATAGAGTACGAACTAGCAGAAGATATGATCAATCACGATACTATAGAACTTGTTAACAAATTTGAACCCTTTGGTTTTGGCAATAAACAGCCTATTTTTTCGGTTCGGCAGGTGTCAATATTAGACAAAAAAATAATTGGGTCTTCGGGAGAACATATCAAGCTATTTGTGAAAAAAGGAGATACAACATTAGAAGTTGTCGGATTTAATAAAGTAGAGCATTTTAGTAGAATAAATAAAGGCGATAGATTCGACATTGCAGGCTATCTTGAAGAAAACAAATTTATGAACACTTCAAGAATTCAACTTAACCTAAGCGACATATCGTTGGATGAGACAAAAAATATTTGACTGGGCAAATCGAAATATTCTCAATCTTTTCTTAGTATTTCTAATAGCTTTAAACATCGCTCCTATAGCTGCTCCAATACTGACTCATCTGGGTTTAGAATTTCCTGCAAAGATCATATACACGATCTACTCATTTTTTTGCCATCAACAACATTGGAAAAGTCTTCATCTTTTTGATTATCAAGTCGCCTGGTGTGCAAGAGATATGTTTATCTGGGGATCTATGCTCTTTGCATTGATATTGGTAAAGCTTAGAAGCCTACAACCTCTATCAATTTTCTCACTGCTAATATATTCAATACCCATGGCGATGGATGGTGGGATCCAGACTATAGCAGCTGTTTTTGGATATTCATCCGGAAATACCTTTTATACAAGCACTAACCCCATGCGGATGCTAACTGGAACACTATTTGGATCGGCCATGGGTTTATTTATGTTCCCAAGATTAAAAGAAATTGTTGACGAGGAAAACACAAACAAGCTAAAGCCAAGAACTAAACCAGCTCATGGGAAGATTGTCGCAGGAATGTTGCTTGTGATGATTGTTGTTTACTTTGTCTTTATTCAGATGTGGAAGCATACTTCCACTGAGTATCTCCCCTCAAATTCCGTTGATTCTGAGATCAAAATTCCTCAGAGCAGAGAAGAGTGGTTTGATCGAAGAAAACATGGAATTTAAATCTCCAACGGAAACTCTTTACACAATTTTTCAACTTCTTTTGCGATTCCCAAAATTTGAGGATGTCTGCTGACCTTTTTATCGAACTCTTCAAAATCCATATCCTGCCAGTCTTTGATTACTTCCATCACTTGATTCATCCATTTCGCAATTTGTTTCATCTCGTTTTCTTTCATTCCTCGAGTTGTGATCCAAGGTGTCCCGACTCGTAGAGCCGAAGGATCTGCAGGTGGTCGACTTTCGCGGGGCATCGTATTCATGTTTGCAATTATCCCCGCATAATCGAGAGCTCTTGCATATTTTTTTCCAAAAACTCCTTTTGAAGTTAGATTAATTAATACCAAATGCTTGTCTGTCCCTCCACTCACAATCTCGAAATCGTATCTTTTTAGTTCTTCTGCAAGGCATCTTGCATTATTGACAACCTGTTTCGCATACTCTGTGAATTCAGAGGTCATTGCTTCTTTTAGAGCGACTGCGATACCTGCGATGCTATGATTGTGCGGTCCTCCTTGGAGTCCTGGAAATATCGCACGGTTGATTTTTTTCATTAGTTCACTTCTGCCCATAATCAAAGCTCCACGGTTTGCACGTAGAGTTTTGTGTGTTGTGAGTGTTACCACATCAGCATATCCTACAGGAGATTTCATCGCGCCTGCTCCAATTAGTCCGGCTTCATGCGCAATATCAGCCAGGTAGAATGCTCCGACAGATTTTGCGATTTTCGACATCCTTTCATAATCAATCTCCCTTGGATAAGCAGTCCCGCCAGTTATGATCATTTTGGGCTTTTCTCTTTTTGCGATTTTTTCTATTTCGTCGTAGTCGAGAAGTCCGGTTTTGGGGTTTGTTTTGTATTGAACAGCATTAAAGATTTTTGAAGTGATATTTACTTTTCGTGAACCTCCGGAATAAAACATCGCATCTTCGTTTCTGTCCTTGTCGTCTGGTGAATACGACCATCCGTGAGAAAGGTGCCCTCCATCTGGCAGATACATCCCCATAATTTTGTCTCCCGGTTTTAGAAGACCGATATAAACAGCAAGGTTTGCAGGACTTCCCGAGAGTGCCTGGACGTTAACTGTCCAGTCCACTGGTAGCTTGAAAAACTTCTTCGCTCTATCGATTGCCAGAAGTTCCAGTTCGTCGATGTTGTAGTTTCCTTCGTAATACCTGGCATGAGGATATCCTTCAGAATATTTATTCATAAAAACCGAGCCCACCGCTTCGCGAACTGCTTTGGAAGCGAAGTTTTCGGAAGGAATCATAGAGAGCTTATTTTGTTGTTTCAACTCTTCATTTTTGAGGATTGCGTAGATTTTGGGGTCTGATTTTTTTAGATTTGGTTGAGACATGAGTATTATATTAAAGAAATAATATTATTAGGGCGGCAAACTAACCAGCAACTAAATCCAGTATAACAGGGTTTGGAAATTTGAGAGTTTCAGCATCGGATTTGTAGCTCGAAATTAATATTAATAAACTTCGTATAGATAGTCAAAAGATCTGTATGGGTCTGATATAATGGGTATATGTAAATTGGTTTTATTATTAATATAGTTGTGGCGGAAGGTAACCCAGAAATTTCATCTGCTAAGTTGACAGAGATCGTTGGAAATTTATATTTTTCGACTGATTACGCTTCATTGCCACTGAAAATATCTAATGAAAAGGAAGGTGTGGAATGGTTAAAGAAGGATCAAGCAGAAGATAGGTTGCTCGAGTTCTATGTTTTGGGTTGCCGGGATTGGTTTGTTAGAGTTACTAACAGATACGGAAATCATACCAATCCTTAAGAGCTAGAAATGTATTTAAGAGGTTGGCAAGCTATGGACTTATATGTAAGAGCGAATAATATTAAACGTAGATGAACTTAGGAGATATTATTATCAGGTTATGAATATGGGATGCTCTAAATTGACTCATATGGTAATATTCATTATTTGTAAAAATATATAATTTTGGAGGCATTACAAGAAAACCCCATCGCGTCATTATCTACCAAACAAAGGAAAATCCTGGAGGGAGAGTTTGAAGATTTTTCAAAACGATTCACAGTCAAACCTGACAATGCAGGATATACTTTGTCTGAATTTTTTTACTCTGGAGTTGAGGCCTTCTTGAGTGGT
>CAZZFI010000050.1:0-5894 GCA_964653475.1 uncultured Candidatus Saccharibacteria bacterium
AAAATATCTCGTTACTGAAAAGCATAAAGAAACTCATATACGCGATAAGCATTGTTATGACGAACTGTGCCGCCCTACCCGCCTGTCCAAGAGGAATTTCTCTGAGATAAGAAACATTTAATACATTTACTGTTGAGAGTGTTATGTAGATCGAAAAGCCGAAGACAATAGCCGAAACAAGTAACAGTCCTATTTGTCCGTAACTTGAAAAAATTCCAGCAATAAGGATTTCTGATAATAAAGTTAGCGCAAATACAGTAATTGCCGGGAAAAGCAAAATAGTGACAAACCTCTCCCCTTTTACTTTGAAATGCAAAACCCAGAAACAAATTATGTAGCTCATCAAACTAAGGATTATCGGTTTTACTGGATCAAAACTTAGTCCTATTTGGAATATTTGTCCGAAATCAATTTGTTGAAGAAATATATAAGACAAAGTCAGAAGGCCTGTCGCAATCAAGATTCTTGTTCTGGTAGTAAAATTAAGCATCAAAATAATGATAATTCTTTATAAACTTTTTCGGTCACTACCCTGCCCCTTGATGTCCGCATTATAAATCCTTCTTTTAAAAGGAATGGTTCATACACTGTTTCTATTGTGTCACGATCTTCTGAAAGTGAGTCTGCAATTGTATTTATACCTACTGGACCACCTTTATAATTTTTAACCATAAGTTCTAGTATTTTTTTATCCAGTGAGTCTAAACCGTTATCATCTATCCCTAGCATTTCTAATGTTTTGCGAACCGTGTTTACATCTATAAAATTCGATGAATCACTGTGAGCATAATCTCTTACCCGCTTCAGCAGTCTTTGTGCTATTCTGGGTGTTCTACGCGACCTTTTTGCAATCTCTTTTGCAGCATCAGAATCTATATCTATATCAAGTAGTCGTGCTTTTTGTTCTACCAATTTTGTTAGTTCATCATAATGATAATAATCAAGATGCAGGTCTACTCCAAATCGATCTCTGAGAGGAGAACTAAGCATTCCAACTTTTGTAGTAGCGCCAATTAGTGAGAATCTATTGAGATCAAGCCTCAGAGTCCTTGCAGAAGGCCCTTTTCCTATCACAATATCGATTACGTTATCTTCCATCGCTGAGTATAAAATCTCTTCTAAAGAACGATTTAGTCTATGAATTTCGTCAATAAAAAGGATAGATTTTTCTTCTAAGTTACTCAAGATCGCAGCTAGATCAGCTTTTCGCTCAATTGCTGGACCTGATGTAGTATAAATTGGGACATTAGCCTCATTTGCGATCACATTTGCAAGCGAGGTTTTTCCAAGACCTGGTGGACCATGAAGTAAAACATGATCGATTGGCTCATTTCTTTTATTTGCAGCTTCTATAAGGATCTTCAGATTATCAACTTCTCGTTTTCTACCAATTACATCTTTAAAACTTTTCGGTCTTAGAGATCTATCTAACAAAATTGTTTCTTCGTCTGAGTCGTTGTTGGGGTCGATTATTCTGTCTGTCATTTGTTTTTTATATATTTTAACGCAAACTTCACGATACTTTCCAGTTGTTCGGGATTTTGCTCTTTTGAATACTCTTTTATAATTTTAGAGATTTCAGTTGTACCAAAACCTAGTTCTTTTAATGCATCCTTTGTTTGATCTAAAAATTCTTCGCTGAAACTTGGGGTTGTTGTTCCATTGTTTGCCCATTGATACTTATCGATCTTTGAAGAAAGATCGATAACGAGTCTTTGTGCTGTTTTATTTCCCACACCTTTTACTTTTAGCGAATTTACATCTTTTGAACTTATTGCAGTAAGAATCTCGTCATTACTGAGCTGTGATAGTATAGCCAATGCGACTTTGGGGCCTACTCCCGAGACATCAATTAAATCAGTGAACAGTAAATATTGATTCCGTTCAGCAAGGCCGAAAAGCCTTATCTCGCTTTCTCTAACATGAGTATGTATATATAGTTCGATTTCTTGTCCCACTAGAAAACCTTTATGTATTACTTCGACTTTATACCCCACTCCATTAACATCGAGAATAATAAAATCTTGAAAAATATCTTCTACTGTTCCTTTTAGTTTAGCGTACATGGTTTGTATTTAAATGGCATATTCCGAGAGCTATTGCGTCTGTGATATCGTCAAGTTTAGGCACTTCTTTAAGTTTTAGTATTTTCCCGACCATAAAAGCGACCTGATCCTTCTCAGCTCTTCCATATCCGGTGACTGCAGATTTGACTTGAAGTGGAGTGTATCCAACGATTTCTAAGTTGTTTAACTTTCCAGCCAACATAATCACTCCCCTAGCTTGACTTACCGAGATTACTGTTTTTTGGTTTTTGAAATAAAAGATCTCCTCAATCGCCATCACAGAGGGCTTATACTTATTAATTAGTTTCTCCAACTCTTCAAAAATCGTTTTTAGTCTCAAAGACATATCATCATTCTTACTAGTCTGTATAGCTCCGCTTTCTATGTGACTTAAATCATTGAACACTTTATCTAAAATCGCCCACCCAACAATGGCTGTACCACAATCAATAGACAACACTCTGATTTTCCCCGACATATCTCGACTAACGCTCATGTGTATAACTAACAATTTATCCAAACAGAATCTACATCGTCATGTTCTTCTAACAGAGCTACGAAATTCTCGATCTTATTTACCTCCGACTCATTCTCTACATCAATTTTTTCGTTTGGAATTTTTACTAACTCAGCATTTAGAACTTTGTAATTTAATTCTTCTATATTCTTTAGGACTTTACTAAAGTTTGCTTTTTCGGTAACAAGTTCTATTGCAGGCATGTTGCCTTCTTCCATTTCCCACGTTATTTCATTCATATCCTCTACCCCGTCAATATCCAAAATCTCCATTCCCGCAGTTTCTGCGTCAATACTTTGTTCATCATACTCCTTCCCAAAAGTTTGGCTTGGAACCTGCTTTACTAGGGCGACTATTATCACCCCTTTTTCACTGAACTGCCAGGAAACACTCCCTGTTGTTGCGAATTTGCCACCGGCAGATTCTACAATATTTCGCACTTCCGCGACCGTTCTGTTGGTATTATCGGTTTGACAGTCGATTATCACTACGGTTCCCGATGGTCCTAACGCTTCATAACTAACACGCTGAAAAGAACTACCATCGGCATTTTTCCCCGTTCCTCTATCGATAGCCCTTTGTATATTATCAGAAGGCATATTTGCGACTTTGGCCTTATCGATAGCTAAACGTAGAGTAAAATTCATCCCTGGGTCTCCCCCGCCCTCTTTTGCCGCAAGTGTTATATTCTTTGCCAGTTTAGTAAAAAGATTCCCACGCTTTGCGTCATTCGCCCCTTTTTGTCGTTTTATTTTTGCCCACTTTGAGTGTCCAGACATATATATATGTTAATAATTAATTTTCACTGCCGATAACGACTACAATTTGTCCGATATGTCGGTACTGATATTCGTTTTCGATGAAATCGGCGTTTTCTCCAAAAATCTTTTTTAGTTGTTTAACTGTATTCGGATATTTTTCAAAATCTTCAATATAGACTTTTGTTCTCTTTTCAGGGTACGGGGCGTTCGCAACATGAGCGATTTCAGCTCCGATATTTGATATCCACCTAGCCTTCTTTCCTGCAAGACCGCTTTTCCCACTGGCGTTTTGAACCTCGATTGTCGCCTGCTCTAATTGTACATCTTTGTCACGTAATATTATATCAATTTGCCTATCAAACAAAGAATAATTAACAGAAAACACATCATAAACACCCGCTTTTCCGGACTTATTTAATATATCGCTTCCAGTATACACGAGGTTGTAGCTCTCAGACGGGACAGTTCTCAAAAACCTAAATATCATAAATAACTCTGTTTTCGACAAGTCTGTATAAAAATTGTTCTCTACAATCTCAACAAAGCTATTTACTCCTAAAACGGCCTTAACGTTGTCTATACTTTTAGCATACCCCGTGTACAACTTTAACTGTCTCGTCAACTGATCATCCCTACCGTTACTGTCCGCACTCAAATATTCGTAAACACAACAAGGAGAAACCTTTGCATCACCCTTAGCCCATTTCATTCCATCCGGCAAATCCTGATCCACCACCCCTAAAGATAGAGGCGTGTCTATATTCTTACCATACCTACCTATTTCTTCAAAAAACTTTTTGTCTACTACTACGTACCTGTCGATATCGGTGGCCAACAACTCCTCACTCAAGGCTCTAAGTAGATCAATATCATTTTCACTCTCTAAAAGCGCCCTTCTGAAGGTTATTTGTTTATTGGCAGGACCATAACTCACCAAAATATCAGGGTTTATGTTTATTAAAGAGGCTTCACCTCCGTCAGGATAAACTGTTAACAATACAAGTCCATCTACAAATTGATTACCTCCCTCTTTTTTGTCGACTCCAATCAATAACACTTTGAATTTCCCTCTGTAATCCCACCTAGTACCTCCAAATTTACCGTAAGAATCATTAGGATCAAATCTAAAAAAAAGAGTCACCAAAGGGCTCACGAGCAAGATAACCAAAATCAACACAACTACAACCAGCCCATTTAAAACATGCGTCCCTCTTTCGTGTGAGGTAGAGCTATTTTTCTCACGACGGGTTCTTTTGATTGAGTTTTTTAGGCTGAACAGTCTTCTACCGAACATTTCAGGTTAATTTGAAAAACAATCCATCTGGGGTAGCCTCGAACTCTTTTTCTTCACCTGATCTTAGAGTAAGCTTGAGTTTCCAGGCATGCAACATCAAACGCTCATATTGATTTCCTTTTCCATAGACCTTATCCCCTAGAATCGGGAGACCTATACTTGAAAGATGAACCCTTATCTGGTGGGTTCTTCCAGTCTTTGGAGAAACCCTTAGTAGAGAGTATTCTTTACCATTTAAATATAACAACTGCATAAACTCAATTCTGGTGATTGCACGTTTACCTTTGCTTGGAGGTACTTTCGAAAACTTTTTTCTGTTGTTAGAATTTCTCCCGAGGTAATTATCTATCTCAATCTCTGCCCCCCCAACCTTTTGCACGAAATTTCCTCTAACAACAGTTAGATATGTTTTCTCAATTTTTCTTTCACTAAAAAGCCGAGAATAATACCACAAGCCTTCATTAGTCTTACTGACAAGGATAAGTCCAGAGGTGTCTTTGTCGAGCCTGTGTATCAACCCAGAACGTGTATTACTACCAGTATCTTTCAACTCTTTGTAACGATAGTAGAGGGCATTTAAAAGTGTACCACTCCAGTTTGAAGTTGCCGGATGTACAACCATTCCGACGGGTTTATTTACAACAATAAGATCTTCGTTTTCGTAAACTATGTCGAGATCGATATTTTCGGGAGTAATTTCTTTGACGGCACCATCCTCTATTTCAAATTCAAATTCTATTTCATCACCTTCCCTGACTTTATAATTAGCTCTAAATTCTACCTCTCCGTTAACTTTTACAGTCCCTTGATTTATCTGTTTTTTGACAACAGAACGAGTATAATTTTGAGTATGAAAATTCAAAAACAAATCTAGTCTTTGTCCTTCAGATTCTTTTGTTACTATTACTTTTTCTGGCATAATTTTTGATCTCAAAGTATATCAACATTAAAATACCCGCCACCAACATCACGTCCGCCAAATTGAATACCGGCAACAACCAAATGTTTATGTAGTCCACAACACCATTATACAGTAATCTATCAAGAAGATTGGAGATAGACCCGGCTGTGATCAACACTAAAGGAACTCTTTTTATCCCGAACCTTTTCCAAAGTATATACAACAAAAACGCAACAATCGGAACGTAAATATATTGCGTTACCCCCCACCCACCGATAACTCCTAAAGCGACACCTTTGTTTACAACAAAACTTCCCTTGGAAATAAAAAAAACGGTTATTAACCTGTTTATTAG
>CAZZFI010000051.1:0-5839 GCA_964653475.1 uncultured Candidatus Saccharibacteria bacterium
TGTAACTTGAGGCGGAAAAGGAACAGGGCATTCTGGGACAAGCTGTTTGTTAAAATTACAGAGGCTCCATACAATAAGCGAAAAGGTATTCTCAAGGAGATCAATATTTGAGTAGTATTCGGGAAATTTGGGATTAACTAGACACTTTTATGACTTTGAGAAATTTCGAGGCTAATTCAGAAAGTGGTGTAAGCCTTTCAAGTGTCGAGAAACGAGTCTATAAAGAACATTGCAATTCTGACGGGAAGCATGGAACAAAGTTCGAACATGGTTTAACCTGCATCCACAATTTGAATTAAGTATACCAAATTTATCGTTTGATTTGACGAAGAAGGATTTAGTTCTGTTGGCACAGCTTCAATAAATGAATTCTTCAAAGTTTTATCATTTTGCCAGGTTTTAATAATTGTTTTGAAATTTTCTCAACGACTTCATCTCTGGCCCAATCAAAAGATAAAAATAAGGCTAGGTCTACCAATTTTACACTATTTTGATCCCATCCAAAGGCAACCCATTCTTTACTTTCAGTTGAGTATTTCTTCATCACAGCGAATGAATATACTTGCTGATAAAGTTTATCAGCATTCTCGTCGGTGTTCATCCCAATAAAGCTAAATCCCAATGGCTTTTCGTCCAGAACGAACGAGAAGCTTTCAAGAGATTTCCCTGCTTTGACTTTATTTTTAAGAGACTCAACAGATTTAACAAAGTTTTCTCTTCCTTTGTAACTAAGATCTAACAACCTTATGATACAGTCAGTTCTGTATGGAGTATTTAGTTTTGAGATAGCAGATAAATAAGCGTCGAAACTATCAGGCGATTTTTGATGTGGCCTTGAAGGATTAAGAGGTGTCTCGTGCTTTTCAAAAACATACTGATCAATTTCTACTGAAAGACCAGAGAAACTTGCGCCATCATATTTGGCAAACTCACCATCTTCGAAATAGAGTCCCCTGGAGAGATATAGTCCTAACAAGTCAATTTCATCTGCATACAAATGGAAAGATGTCTTTTCAATTGTTAATCGACGAGAGATATAGTGCAAAAATTGTTCAGGTGAATTTATGATTTCTGTTATTGTCCCCAAATCAGACAAAGAAACAGACCAAGGATATTTGCCTTCTTCAAACACTTTGAGAATTGAATTAGTATTTGAAAATCGAGTTGTAAAGTTTTGATAGCTATCTAGAGTGATACTTATGGGATAAATATTTGATATCTGTTTACTGTCTATTATAATCTTACCTTTTTTAGTCTTAATTTCCACTGGCTTGTCGGACTCAAGATAATCCTTTGCTTTAATAGCTTGATCAAAGGCGCTCCGTATACCTTTTGAAATATCGTCTTTGATTGTTTCAATATTTTTACCGATTAAGGACTCGTGTTGCATTCTTTTTATTTTATCTTGAAAAACCAACACATATCTGTCATAAATTACCAAAACATCACACATTTCTTTACCATCTGGGTATTCTGGGTTTAGAAATATACACTCTTTTGGGAATATTCTTTCAAGATACGCAGCAGTTTTTTCCTCCAATGAGTTTGCATATGTTTTTGATCCACCAGAATTCCAGTATTGACTGTCGCCAATTAAGTCATAGTAGAAAGTGTGATACAGGACTTCATAGAATAAGGAGGGCAATGGGACGTAATATTTTTTCATATAAGAGATTACTGGTTTTTCGTACAGAGTATTGTAATCCCATGAGGCTGATTTTCCATTATTAATGGTAACAGGGAATCTAGGGTTTTTATATCCGAAGGACTGAGACAACCTAGATAAAAACGAACGACATAACTCTTCAGAATAACCTGAGAATTTCACTAGCTGTTTTAGTGTAAAGGAAAGAATACGATCTGATTCCCCAAAAAAGTAATAGCAGCCTACCTGCGTTAAATATTTTTTCTCATCAACTTGAAGTTTATCGCTTTTAGGATGTTCCTTTATGTATTTTTTAGCCTTTTTGAGACTTAATTCTTTTTCAAGGTTAACTCTTCTGTTGTATTCCGCAATAATTGATTCGGATATGTTAAGAGCCTGGTCTATAGTGAATCCGAGTTCTTCTTCAAACCAACAATCGTGAGCTGAATATATACTTATTAATATATCTCTTAATTGATGTTGGTACGTTTCACCTCGAACATAAAAGGAATATAATTGAGCACTTTTAAGAATAGAATCTATTTCTTTATCTTCATCATTTTCTAATAAGCTACCTGATGTGAGTATCTCGGTCTTGATTGTTTGTAGATACTTATCAAGTGCCTTTTCGACAATCTCTAAGTCTTTTCCGTCTACTAAAGATTTGGGGTTTCTAGGATAAACTTCTGATAAGTAGATTCCTGAAAGAAACTCAACCTTTCTCAGCCACTCTTCCTGCTCAGAGTCTTCGTCATGAAATTTGTTTTCTGGAACCAAAAGATAAGTAAGCTGAATCTGGCTCAGTAATTTAATTGGATCATATTTTGATAGGATTCTCTTTAATTCATTAAACGAAATCTCAATCTCTTTGGTGTTTTTTCGATTAATCACCATCAATTTTTTCTTGAAAGCCTGCTGTTCTGATATTTTCTTCATAAGTTTAACTATTCTCTTCTAGAGTCATATTAAAGGTTTAGGTATGTTTACTATTATACTCTTCAACATAAATTATTAACATTTAGCAATGAATATAACTCCTCCCAAATGGCCCCAATCTTACCTAGATCAAGACCGTAAAGTCTTTGGACCTCATTACGGCGGAAAACTCACTGATGAAAGGGTA
Source organism: uncultured Candidatus Saccharibacteria bacterium (assembly GCA_964653475.1). Lineage (GTDB taxonomy): Bacteria > Patescibacteriota > Dojkabacteria > B142 > OLB20 > JAJTYI01. The sequence continues at coordinate 2,769 of CAZZFI010000051.1, forward strand.
ATCAACATAGCCAACAGCCTCTATGGATATGCCGTTATATGTTATGACTCGTGGGAAAAGAGACTGAAAAAAGAACAGGTTAGGATCTGAACGCTTGAAAACACCAATGCAGAGGCGATTCCACACAATGAATAAAATCCAGATGAGTTGAAAAAGCAAACAGAGATTCGAGTCGAACCGAACAAGCTTGTTAGTTAGGTAAAATTCGCGCCCGTACTGAGATACAGAGAGGACATGCCTTCGGCAGGAGAGCGGGATTCACTGACTCTTAACATCCCTGGAACTTCCCGTTCACAGGTCTGTAAAGAGCAGTATCAGAGCTGGTAAACTCACTTCGTCATTTTATTCCTAGTTCGTTAACCCATCTCTGTCGAACCTGCGGTCCCTTACGGGACACTTCGTTAGCAGTGAAGCGCTTTCGACTTCACCCCGCCTTGGCGGGGCAAACTCAGCCACCTAATATAGAATACTAAACGGAGAGGACAGGATTCGAACCTGCGGTCCGGTAAAGGACACTTCGTTAGCAGTGAAGCGCTTTCGACCACTCAGCCACCTCTCCGTTTAGTATTTTTTAAATCCATTTCCACCTTTGTATGATTTTACCAGTTTTTCATATTCGTAAGCATCCTTACTAGACTCGAATTCTCTGTACATTAATATCTTCCAGGGTTTGTACAGAAAAACATATCGTCGTTTATCTTTTCCATTATGATGCTTCAGTCTTTTATCTAAATCTTGAGTACAACCTATGTAATGCTTGTTATCGTTGTTTCTTAATATGTATACGTAGTGCATTAGTTGCAACATATCCCTTGATAGAAGAAGCGCTTTCGTCTTTACCCCGCCTTGGCGGGGCAAGTTCAGCCACCTCTCCGTTTAGTATTTTTTTAAATCCGTTACCACCTTTATAGGATTTTACCAGTTTCTCGTACTTATATGCATCTTGCTTTGAATCAAATTCCCCGTACATTAACATATCCCATGGCTTGTATCTGTAAACGAATCTCCTTTTGTCATTGCCATTATGATACTGAAGACGTCTAACAAGATCTTTTGTACAACCAACGTAGTGTTTTCCAGAATTCACACTTTTGGCTATGTATACATAGTACATGGCTCATGAAGCGCTTTCGACTTCACCCCGCCATGGCGCGGCAAACTCAGCCACACATAACCATCTATAATTTTTTCCGTTTTAAAAAGATCTTTTCGTAAACTTGATTGCCACTCCATTTAAGATTTTGTGTTTGATTATAACAAAGTTGATTATCAATATGAACGCTTATTGCTATAATTTAAACATGTCATGCAGATAGAACTAAAAATCTCAAAACAAAAATTTGTATTGCTGATTGCTTTTTTGTTAATTTCGGCAATTACTAGTGTCTACACATTTATTAATCCCGATAATTCAACTCACACTCTTTTTGTGGATGACTCTTGCCCACATTGTGAAGCGACAATCACCTACATAGATGAACTAAAGTTCTCTGACAAAGTAAAAATCACTATTAAAAATATCGACAAGTCTGGACGATCAAAAAAAGACTTCGAAGAAGCAGTTTCTCATTGTGAGTTCAAAGATGACGAAATAGGAATTCCACTTCTTTATACAGAAAACAAATGCGTAAAAGGGACTTCGCAGATCTTACAAAAACTCGAAGAATTGAGTGTTAGTTCATAACCAGGAAGTAATATCCTAGCAATCCTGCTAGCACTACAACGATTGCCACTAGCAAAACAATCTGGGTCATACTTGTCTTTTTAGGAGCAGGTTGTTCTGCAGGCATCTCGGTTGTAGTGGTTGAGCTAAATTGATTTGTTGCCTCTGTTGGAGTTGTTTCAGGCATTGCAACTTCTACTGGTGTTGGTGTTGGCATGGGATCAGACATTGGTGTTTCAGGTGTTGTTTTTGTTTGAGTTTCTACTCCTTCTGGAGTTGTTGACATAGCATTATCCGATTCAGGTTTTGGAGGAGTTGTCATAGAAGGATCTTCCCCCATTGTGCTGTCGGAAGTGTTTGTAGTATTGTCCTGCATAATATATTGTTTACAAGTTATAATTAACTATATATTTTCTTATCTTTTAGTGCAAGCTTTGGCAAACTAAAACAACAATGGACGACCTAGTAATAATAGATACAGAGACAACAGGCTACAATCCCAATTATCACAGGGTTATCGAAGTTGGCGCTATCAAAGTGAAAAACGGAGTTGTAATTGAGAAATATTCAAATCTCGTAACTACCTCAGTAGAAATCCCGAAGATAATTACTCAAATTACAGGAATCACCAATTCTGACCTCAACAAATTTGGTAAAAGTCCTGAGCTTGTTTTTCCTGAGGTGAGAGAATTTATTGGAGGGAGTACTTTCGTCGCCCACAATGTTCACTTTGATTATAGATTTCTCAATGCAGAATTCGAAAGATTTGGAATAGCACTTTTAGAAAATCCAAGACTATGTACGGTACAACTCGCAAGGCGATCAGACCTTCCGATTGCAGACTTCAAATTAACTACAATCAAAGATTATCTAGGACTTAATCTACAATCTCACAGAGCCCTCAACGACTGCGAAGTTTGTTACGAACTTATCAAAAATCAGTTATTTCCTCATCTTGATTGAGAGGTTTTGAGCAGTTTTGTATTTACTCCACTGCATTCTTAGGAGCGCTCCTATCACTGCAAACATCAATATTTGTCCAAATATCCATCCGATAATCGGTAGTGTTTTGATTAACTGTACTGCAAGTACACCCACTGTAACAGCAACTATGTATCGTCTTTTGCTACCCACGGCAGAAAGTAATTCTCTTCCGACCCAAATTCCTGCTAGTGGAGTTACAAAAGTCATAGCTAAGAATGCTAGCAGAACTAGAGCTTTAAGTACTGGCCAACCAAAGATTGAGATCGCTAACATAAAAGCTATTATCGAGCCGACAGGAAAAGCTAGGAAACCGACCAGTGTGCTTTTTAAAAAATCTCCCGCTTCATTTAGTCTGGAGATAGTCTCTTCTACTCTGATTGGAGCGAATTTGAAAAGTAGTATTCCGACAACAATGTAGCCAAGA
>CAZZFI010000052.1:0-5793 GCA_964653475.1 uncultured Candidatus Saccharibacteria bacterium
ATTGCAACTACAGAAGGTTCACTTACAACAATCCCCTGACCTCTCACGGAAACTATGGTATTAGTTGTCCCAAGGTCAATACCGATATCGTGAGTTATAGCTGGTAGTAGCTTATTTGAAAACATAACGGGAGTTTGGTTAACAATATTTAGTACATTCTATCATTTGTCTAGCTTGTTATTCTATATTTGCTCCTTGAATTCAGTAGAGACAAATTCATTGGTTAAAAACACAAATTTTGGTATACTTTACTGCCCTACTAATGCTCGATAGAACTAATTGAACTCGACACATTTCAATAGGGAATCCGAAATCTTTTTGGTCACGTGTGATCGAAAATGAGGAACACCACTTGTGGTGCTGGAGTTTCCAATGTTTCTATCCTGCTGAGGTGGGGCTTTTAATCAAAACTGTTTGTTGTATTAGTCTTTACATAACTAACAAATTGTTTTGATTCAGTTCCGCGAGACTAGCTTCCCACCACGCTGGCGCTAGCGGGACAAGCAGTTCGTTTTTAATCAGCTTAAGCTGGAATAGCTCAGTTGGTAGAGCGCACCCATGGTAAGGGTGAGGTCCAGAGTTCAACCCTCTGTTCCAGCTCCATTTCGTCCTGCAAGGTTGCTAGTGAATAACATAATTTGAGTCTGCCGAAACTCAATGAGCAAAAGGAAGAGTCTCTTCTAAAATTAATTTTTTTTTGTATAATCCATGGATGGTCAAGATCCTAGACGAAGACGACAAGCAGAACTAGATATTATAAGATTACAGACCCGATATTCCAATCCCGATATTCATGATGGAGGAGCCGGTGCAGTTTTAACAAGGTTACAAGCCCAAGGACTTATAACTGGTCTTACTCTTGATAAAAAGGATTGGATTTAACTTATTTATATAGAGTGCTTTTTGTTGTTGAAAATCATGAAAACCGCAGACAACCTATCCGAACAAATCGAAATCCTAGACGATCTAGGTAATCCGACAGGGAAAACTGCCCCACGCGACGAAATACATCTAAAAGCGCTTCCACACAAATCTGTTCATATTCATATTATTAAAGACAAAAAACAAATACTTCTACAAAAACGTTCCGCAGAAAAGCTAATATTTCCTAATGTCTGGGCGCCTGCTGTAGGTGGACATATTTCCGCAGGTGAAGACTTACGTGACACAGCGATTAGAGAGACAAAAGAGGAAACAAATATTGACATAACTGCTTCACAGTTGAATTTTATCAGCATCGTAAATGACTATGCTCATTTTAACAACTACCATGAAAATGAATTTTTGCATCTGTTTACTATGGATTTACGCGAAGAAATTGACTTAAACATCAGCAACAACGAAGTTGCGGGCTTGAGATGGTTTGAGATAAAAGAATTAGAGGAGCTTGTAGAAATTAAATCTCCTACTCTTTTACCATTCTATCTTGAATGGTACCTGGTGTTAGGATACCTAAAGACAACCTGACTAGTTTATTTAGCGGTCGTCAAGTTTGGACCCAAGCGGATTTGAACCGCTTTCTCCGCAATGCGAATGCGGTGCTCTACCAATTAAGCTATGGGCCCGGATTTACTGAAAGAACAGCAGTATTTTAGCATTACACTAAATTTTCGAAAATCCTTCAAATTCTCTTCTCTTTTCAGAAAAATCTGTTAAAATTATCTATCCTTTTATTATTCCCCACTTTTAGTTTTATTTCAGCTCTGAGAGCTAACTTAAAAGTGGCGAAATTTCGAGGATTTGGTATACTGAAAACGTTTAGAGTTAAGTATCAAAGCGTTTTTTTTAAATTTTCTTTTAATAATTTTAACAACCAAAGGAAGTTAAAATTTAGAAGGAGAAGTAAGCATAAGTAGAAGTCAGGTCGCTATGTGATCTTGACGAATGCTGGGGCTTTGCTTCGACGTGCAGAGGTGGCGGAGCGGTCAAACGCACCAGACTGTAAATCTGGCGGCGCGAGTCTACGGGGGTTCGAATCCCTCCCTCTGCAAATTATGCCGCCCTAGCTCAGTTGGTAGAGCAACTGTTTTGTAAACAGTGGGTCGTCAGTTCGAGTCTGACGGGCGGCTTAAGAAAATATTAACTATTAAAATAGAACAATGGCAAAAAAAGGTAACAGAATTATTGTAAAAATGGTCAATCCTAAGACTGGAACTTTTTACATTACAAAGAAAAACAGAATAAACACAAACGAGAAGATGGAGATCAAGAAGTTTGACAAAAAGACTCGCAAACACGAGAAATTCGTTGAGCAGAAAGTTAAATAACATTAACGAGTAAGAGTAACTGCTCTTTTAAAGGATATACAGGCAGAAGCGAAAGATTTCTTGCGACGAAGGGTCATGATGTCAATGGTAGCATGGGGGTCTCCAAAACCTCTCGTCTAGGTTCGAATCCTAGTGACCCTGAACTAGTGTGTAGTATGCAAAATTAGATATTATTGATATAATCGAAAAACGATGAAAGGTATTTTTAGCATTCCGAAAAGGATTGTACAGTTTTTGAAAAGCGTATTTACGGAACTTAAACTTGTTGAGTTCCCTACTCGCGCTTTTACAATCAAAAATACTCATATCGTCATAGGGATTTCAATCTTAATAGCGGTTAGTTTATTACTAATCGACGGAGCTTTTAACTATGCACGAAATTATTTAACATTGAATCTTTGATTTATGAAAAAGACCGAAGACAAAGACAAGAAGTCTCAGACGGTGTCTGAAGAAAAGCCAAAAACAAAGAAAAATAAAAACCATAAATGGTACATTATCAGTACTTACTCTGGTCATGAGAAAAAAGTTGCAAACCAAATTCTACAGAGAACAAAAGCTAATGACTTAGAAGATCAAATTAGTGAAGTTGTCGTCCCTACTCAAGAAAAGATCGTTGTAAACTCAGGAAAAAAACGTACAGTTGAAGAACGTATTTTCCCAGGGTATGTATTGATCTGTATGGATATGAATGACGCAACATGGCAGATTGTTAGAAATACTGAAGGAGTTACCAGTTTTATCGGAACAGAAAAAAAACCAACTCCACTTAGCGAAGAAGAAGCAAAAGGAATTATTGCTTACATGGATGTTAAACAGCCTGCATACCAATTTGCTTTCGCAGTTGGAGATGCTGTAAAAGTTATCGACTCTCAAAACCCATTTGCAGACTTTATTGGAACAATAAGCGAGATCAACGAAGACAAAGGCCAAGTTACTGTATTACTTTCTGTGTTTGGGCGAGAAACTCCTGTAACATTGGACTTTATGAAAGTATCTAAATTATAAAAGAAGCTTGAAACCATGGCAAAAAAAATCAAAACTGTACTAAAACTTGAAATTGAAGCTGGAAAAGCAACCCCTGCTCCACCCATTGGAACAGCTCTCGGCCCACACGGAGTGAATATCAGCGATTTTGTTAACCAGTACAATGCAAAAACAAAAGACAAAATGGGTGAAATTATTCCTTGCGTTTTGACAATTTTTGAAGACAGATCTTTCAAGATTGAACTCAAAACACCACCTGTAACAAGCCTTATTTTAAAAGCAACAGGAGTGAAAAAAGGCTCAGATACTGCAAACCTGAAGAAAGTCGGAAAGATTTCTCGAGCCGAGATCAAAAAAATTGCTGAACTAAAAATGCCCGACCTGAATACAACCAATATCGAATCTGCTATGAAGATTGTAGAAGGCACCGCTCATAGTATGGGTATCGAAGTGGTTGATTAATTTGCAATATTAATTTTCTTAAGACATGAAAAGATCAAAAAAATATATCGCTGTAGCTACTAAAATAGATAAAAACAAACTCTACTCTGCTGAGGAAGCTCTCTCATTAGTTAAAGAGACGTCAACAAGTAAATTCGCAGGTAGCGTTGAAGTTGAAATTCAATTAAACCTAAATCAGAAGCAGAAATCTGAAAGTATTAGAGGCAACGTTTCTTTCCCAAACAGCTTTGGAAAAGAAGTAAAAGTTTTGGCTTTTGCTGATCCTGCAAATATCGGGTCTGCTAAAACTGCCGATATTTCTGGTGGTGAAGAACTTATTTCTAAAGTAGAAAAAGGAGAAGTTGAATTTGATGTTGTTATTGCTACTCCTTCGATGATGCCTAAAATCGCAAAACTCGGGAAAGTATTAGGAAGAAAAGGTTTGATGCCAAACCCTAAAAACAACACAGTTACAACAAATCTTGCAGAACAAATTGCAAAATTTAAATCAGGACAGAAATCATATAAAATTCAACAAGAAAGCAAAATCAACTGTGTTATTGGAAAAACAGATATGGATAACGCAAAACTTCTTGAGAATTATCAAAATTTTCTAGACTCGGTAACGGAGGTTACAAGAAAATTTGGGAATGGGGTTCTCAAAAGTATCAAAGTAAAAGCAACAATGGGTCCTGCTTTGAATATCAAAGTTCTCGGTTAATAAGCTCTGGTTGACAATTATCAGTCTTTAAGTTAACATTACAACTCTTAGTCGAAGACAATAGGCGTTCTACCTTGTAAAAGCATTGTAGTTTTAAGACCTATCGAGACGGAAATTATCGATATATAATTATCATAATGCCGTCAAGGCATTTTTTTATTACTTTTTTTAAAATGGCAAGAACACGAAAATACAAAGAACAACTAGTTCAGTCTTACAGAGATAGTCTTGCGAAAAATAAATACGCATTTATCGTTAAACCATCTGGAGTTACGGCTAATGAGTCTGTTCAGCTGAAGAAAGATCTTAACGGCGTTGGTTCAAACTACAATATTATCAAAAATTCTATTTTCTCTATCGCTCTAGAGCAAGAAGGTTTACCAGCAGTTGAGGCACTTAAACAAGAAGAACATGCAGTTATTTTTACTGATGAAAACGCAACTGAAGCAGCAAAAATTATCGAAAAATTCGCAGAAGAAACTGAAAAAGTAGAAATTCAGGGTGGAATATATGAAGGTCGTTACATCACAGGTGAAGAAGTTATCAGTCTTGCTAAACTCCCAAGCAAAGAAGTACTGATCGCACAAGCACTAAGTATGTTCAACTCACCAATAACCGGATTACTGAATGTTATCAACGCAAATTCTAGAAACCTAGTTTATGTGTTGAAAGCGATGGCTGATCAAAAAACAGCATAATTTAATTAATTTATTTATAACCATGGCAGAAGATAAAAACAAAACAGCAGAACTTTCAGGTAATGCAAAGAAAATCGCAGACATGCTTGAAAAAATGACTGTTCTCGAAGTAGCCGAACTTGTCAAAGCACTCGAAGAAAAATTCGGAGTAAGTGCAGTAGCTCCAGTAGCAGTTGCAGCGGCTCCAGCAGCAGGTGAAGCAGCTGCAGGATCTGAAGAGGAAAAGACTGAGTTCTCAGTAGAACTTACAGAAGTTGGCGCAAACAAGATTGCTGTCATCAAAGTTGTCAAAAACGCAACTGGATTAGGTCTAAAAGAAGCAAAAGACTTAGTCGAAGCAGCACCAAAAATGGTGAAAGAAGGAATCACCAAAGAAGACTCCGAGAATCTGAAGAAAGAATTGGAAGAAGCCGGAGCAAAAGTTACTGTAAAATAATTACAGCTTTAAAGTACGAAAGCCTTGTAAACATTGTTTACAAGGCTTTTTCCTTTGTATTGTTTTCCTCAAAATTAAGGTATAATCTACAAGGTAATTTTGTAAATTAGAACTATGAATAACTTAAATTTAACGGATTTGTCGTATAACCTCAGTTTCGATCCTGAGATCATGATTTTCCTTGTTACCCTACCCCTTGTGATAACCATAATAGGTTTTGCCAAGTATATTATGGGTTTCAAA
>CAZZFI010000053.1:0-5679 GCA_964653475.1 uncultured Candidatus Saccharibacteria bacterium
TAACGGAACTTGGTATAAAGCATACAACGGTAATCCTAAGAAGAATTCTTGGGAATGGAATACTCAGTACGAAATAGTTCACCTGGTTGATATTCCGCCCGCCCATGCACAATTGTCAGCAGGCTTTCATACACTATATTTATCCGGTCGAGAAAGAAATTTCTATATTGATAGAATTCATTTTTACCTTCCATCTGTCTCAAACCCTACTTCAGTAGATCATCCTGAATCAGAATTCAGAGCAATTCCTAGTGAGCCACTTTCGTGCAACAGCGTCTGCTCAACTGACAGCGAATGTATGGATACAAACGACAACTGGGTTTGTGCACAACAATACAATCAACATCTCTGGTCAAATAGTTCGTCTTCCTATGCCACTATCCAGTATAGAGAGAATAATCAAATAAAAACCGAGACTGGAGAAAACACAGGAATGAACCTTTTCTTAGATCAAGATGGAGTCTTCAAATTCCACTTAGTAAAAAATGGGAAAGTATTTTATAAGGAAAGACACGGAACAACTTGGGATGCATACTGGCAAAATGTCACTTCGAATGTTTCTCCAATTGGCTGTGACCAATACTCTGATTGTGGAGGAACAATTATCGGATTTAATACTATGAGAAAACAAGATGGTACTGCCGAACAACATCTTATCCGCAGAAATTCGAATTCAACAAAAATCTTCGGCCGAACTAACAACGGGAGTTGGTCAAATTGGCAAGATGTCACTTCTAATATTTCTGCAATAGGTACCGGCCCACTCACTGGTTTTACCTCACATGTTGACAACCAAGGAAAAGTAACACAGACCATTATCCGAGGAGGGAGACTCTGGGAAAGGACGAACTCAGGTAGCTGGTCAAACTGGACAGAAACATCGTCCACCTTTAGCAGTTGTACTGGAGCAACACAAAACAACTGCGGAACAGGAACAATACTTACTACCGAAAAAACCTACCTTGCAGACGGAACTGCTTATTACTATGTTTTAAGACAAGGAAATATTCTTTTTGCCAGAACAGAAGAAATAACAGACAGCAGATGTAGACTTAAATCTAATCCTGATTCATTGACATGCTCTGTTGCAGCACCGGTAAGCAATACACCAACACCGACTATGACAAATACTCCAAAACCGACCACAGTTCCAACCGCCACACCTTCACGAACCCCTACTCCTACAGTTACTCCTTCCAGAACCCCATCTCTTACCCCGACTCCAACCAAGATACAATCCTCTCCGACACCATCGACTACAACAATGCCTGTTGCAACCACCAAGCCTCCTATTGAAGGAGTGATATGCGGTCCAGCGGATATTGATGGAGACGGAATGTTCACCATCACAGATTTCGGTGCATACCAAGTCGGATTTGCTTCTTTCTATAGAAAGACCTGTATCGACAACGAAGAGATGAGAGAAAGTTACAAACCGTGTGGAGGTAAAGATATCGACGAAGACGGAATAGTCGAAATCAACGACTTCCAGAGCTTCGCACAAAGATACGACAAAACTACTTGTGTCCCTCAAAACTGATTTCTGCGTTATAATATTTGTATACATCTAATTTGACTTATATGTTTAAATTCCTACGTAAAAATTGGTTAATAATTTTATCGGCAATTTACATAGTTAGTCCTATCGATATCATTCCTGATTTCTTGATAGGATTCGGTCTTGCTGATGATTTTGCACTTATAGCTGGAAATATTTTGGTCAAATTTATTACCGAACGGAAAGAGCGCAAATAGTCGTCTGCAAGCCCTATGGTATAATCGCATCCATAGTATAATTCACAATTATGTACTTAAGTGAAACCTTACATGGATTAGTCTCCGAAGATCTATTGAACCACCTAAGAAACCACAACGAAGAAGACATTACGGAAGAAAGAATACAGAGATTTTTCGGACAATGTGTTATTGTGTACGAACTTTTAACTGGTGGAGAACCAAATATCCCAAATCTTGAAACTTTTTCTTATTTAGACCCCTCTTATCATAAACTTTGCATTGAATTCCTGTCTACTTTATCAGGAGGGCAGGAATTAATTATCTCAATATTTGAAGAATCCGACTTATTGCTCGACACAGAAATATTACTGGCAGTTACTGGGCAGGATCATCGGGAAGGCATTCTCTCGATTTCCACCACTTTTGTGTGTACCGACTCATTTCCCTACCCACAAGGGCTTACCCTAGAACTTATAGATGATGGAGAAGCCTACCAATCCTATGTTTTGAGATATGATAGCAACGGGGCTATCCGTGCTATCGGATTTTCTGACCCTAAATTGAGAGAAGCCTTAAAATTTGAATCAGATGCCGATCCATATACAACGATCACCCATCCAACCGATATGTCAATTACCATAAGTTATTTAAACGAACTATTCGGCGATATTATTCTCCCCATGCCGATTGATGTCTGGGGCACGCTTCAATATATGGTGCAAGGGCTATGTAAAAGTATTGGTGAAAACAAAATACCTGTAATACTTTATAAGTGAGATTACGATACATCACAACAGTAATAGATGCTATAATCATTCTTTGATTAACCAGTCAATCATGTTCAAACCAGTTAATCCCAAACAAAATTTCCCTGAGTTGGAAACCAAGATCACTAAATTCTGGAAAGAGAACAATATTTTCGAAAAATCTATCCAAAACCGTGATCCAAAAAATAGCTATATTTTTTATGACGGCCCCCCCTTTATAACTGGAACACCTCACTATGGATCACTTCTACCTAGTATTGCAAAAGATGTTGTTCCTAGATATCAAACAATGCGAGGAAAAAGAGTTGAAAGAATTTGGGGATGGGATTGCCATGGTTTGCCTATCGAAAACCAAGTCGAGAAAAATCTAGGAATATCAAATCGTAGAGAAATCGAAAAGTTCGGAATTCAGGAATTTATAGACGAGTGCTATAACTACACCCGCAACACTTCTGCCGAATGGAGATGGTATATCGACAAAATCGGACGCTGGGTTGACATGGATAATGCCTACAGGACGATGGATCAGGATTACATGGAGACTGTAATGTGGGTTTTCAAAGAACTTTATAATAAAGATCTCATTTACAAAGGTATTCGTACTTCCCTATTTTGCACTCGCTGTGGAACCCCTGTCTCGAACTTCGAGATTGCGATGGATAACTCCTATTCGGACATGGAAGATCCTGCTGTTACTGTGAAATTCCCGGTTACAACCCCAGGAAAATTCCAGGGTCAGTCCATACTCGCCTGGACCACAACTCCTTGGACATTGCCGTCAAATAAAGCTCTGGTAATTGATCCGAAAGAAACTTACGTAACAGCAAAAGTGCAAAAACTCGAAATTGAGCTTGAACAAGCATGGTTAGTAAATGAATTGCCCGAAGATTTAAAGAAAATGAAAAAGTCTGAAATTACTCAGGCTTATCTTGATGATTATGTCGACGAAAATGGTGTTAAACCTAGAGATACAAGAGTTAGAAAAATAGACAATAAATATGAATTCACAACGAAATACTACGCCGGTTCTGAAAAAGAAACAGGCCAACTCATCGAGAAAACAGAGCAAATACACAAAGATAGATATGTCGAATTAGTAAAACAAGCAAGTAAGAAAATTGTAAAGACAAGATACTACTACCCGATTGATGATAACTTAATTGCGGAAATTGACGTTTACAGGAACCAACACGACGGTATAAATATAGTTGAGGTTGAGTTTTCTTCTTTATCAAAACTACAGAACTTTAAAAAACCCTCTTGGTTTGGTAACGAAGTAACCGATTGTAACTCATGTTGGCCATACTACATGGCAGACAGAACTTCAGAAGAACTACTTTCCGAACTAAACTCATACACACAAAAACCTCACAGTTATGAAGATGATGTTCTGGAAGACAATGTTATCTTAGCGAAAAAACGTGTCGAATATGTCTTAAATGACACGGATTACGAGATTACTGACGAATTCAAAGGAAAAGAAATTCTCGGGCTTAAATACACTCCACCGTTCTCTTACTTCAGCACCGAGAAAGGCGAACACCAAGTTTACAGTTATGAAGGTATGGTTCATATGGAAGAAGGAACCGGAATAGTACACTCCGCTCCAGGATTTGGAGACATCGACACAGAAATGGGACAAGACAAAAAGCTTACTATAGCGATGAGTATCGGAGACGATGGGAAATACTTACCGATAGTAAAAGAATTTGAAGGGATGTATGTCAAAGATGCAGATCCTGTAATTATTGAAAATCTAAAATCCCGAGCGCTACTTTTCAAGTCTGAACGTATTGTCCACAGGTATCCGTACTGTTGGAGATGTCAAACACCATTGATACACAAGGCTCAACCTTCTTGGTTTATCAATATCGACAAAATTCGAAAAAACCTTCTGAAAAACAACGAAGAAATTAACTGGGTTCCAGAACATTTAAAGCACGGGAGATTTAAAAAAGGCATAGAATTAGCACCTGACTGGGGAATCTCGAGAACGAGATACTGGGCAAGTCCAATGCCTGTATGGCAAAGAGAAGAAAATGGAGAAATTGTGGAAACCTTGGTTGTCGGAAGTCGAGATGAAATCCGTGAGAAAGCAGTTCAGCCTATTACAAAATTAACATTAGTCAGACATGCAGTAAGAGATAAATCGAACCCTGACGGAAGCCTGACAAAAGAAGGAATTTCTCAAGCTAATCATTTAGTTAATAAATTTAAAGAAGTAAAATTTGATCTACTCTACTCTGGAAGCACAAAACGAACTATCGAAACAGTTGAACCATTAGCAAAAGATAAAAAAGTAGAAATTTCGATTGATAAAATCTTTGGGAATGTTAGCGAAAGAAAACAGCTTGATTTGATATTCGAAAAGTTCGAGAAAAAGTACAATACAACACTTGTGAATGAATTTCCAGAATCTGAACTCAGAGAAGAACTAGCAGAAATAATAGACTCACTGCGTAAATCACTAAATAAATTCCTAGAAGAACACAGAGGAAAACATGTAGTTGCTTCCACACACGGAGAAAGGGTTGCTCTTATAAAACACATTGTTGAAGGAAAAAGTTTAACAGAAGTTTTCGCAAGTATGCCGAAAAAAGGAGCTAGTATTTAACTATATTTTAACGGAACCGAATTACTAGATCTGCACAGACCAAAGATCGACAAAATAACTCTAAAAGGAAACACCGGAGAGTTAACTAGAGTAAAAGAAGTTCTCGATGTATGGATGGATAGTGCTTCTATGCCTTATGCCTCTAAACATTATCCTTTCGAAAACAAACAAATCCTTGAAGAAAATTACCCAGCAGATTTTATTGTCGAATACATTGCTCAAACACGAGCATGGTTCTATGTTATGCACGTAGTTTCCACAGCATTACTAGACAAACCATCATTCAAGAACGTAATCACAACCGGAGTTATGTCCGGAACAGACGGCCGGAAGATGAGCAAAAGCTACGGCAACTATCCCGATCCAAGAGAAACTTTAGAGAAATACGGGGCAGAACCACTCCGCATGTATTTCATGGGATCAAGAATAATGGTTGGGGAAGATACCAACTTTGATGAAGAAACTCTCAAAGAACAGGTCAAGACCTTCATACTTCCTTTATGGAATAGCTATTCATTCTTTGTAACTTATGCCAACATCCACAACTGGACACCTAAAGAC
>CAZZFI010000054.1:0-1869 GCA_964653475.1 uncultured Candidatus Saccharibacteria bacterium
AGCTGTAAGAGATTTTCTGCCCTTTGCTCTACGGCTTTTTAAGACGTTAATACCGCCTTTTGTAGCCATTCTGGCTCGGAAACCGAACTTTCTGATTCTTTTTATTTTACTTGGTTGATATGTTCTTTTCATTAGTTATTCTCTACAACGTAGTAATTTTACCATAATAGAGCGATTTGGCAAAACGTAATGCAGGGAAGAAATCTAGAATCCTGAGCGGTTTCTAATCTTCTTATAGATTTTCTTAATCTAACCCGTAAAAAAATAGCTCGAGGCATTCTTGATCTACAATTCCTTTGTACACATCATAATTTTTAAGTTCAGAAAAAGCAATTTTACCGACAAACAGGCGGAGAAGTTCTGAGTTCTGCAGTTTTTTCAATTTCAAAACACTTTTGAGCATAGTACATGATGGCTGAATTGTGTTGATTTACAACAGCATTTATAAGCTCCGACTTGTTGTCTGAAGAGATTATTTGAGGCTTATCTATTTGCCACGTGTATTGGAAAACAGGATGATAGTTTTCTTCTGTAAAAAATTTCTCTCTCTGCTCGCAAATTTAAGGGAGTTGTTAGTTTGAGGAAGTTCATTTTAAGTATGACCTTCATTGATTTTCTCCCAATCCCATTGCCTATCTTTATTGTAATTCAGCTTTTTTAAAATTGCCTTTTCAATATCGATATCCATGGCTCCACATAGGTGCAGTATTCGTTGTACTGCGTCACCCAGTTCTTCTTCAAAACCGTCTTTGCCATCTATATTTTGATGGCGATATGCTTCATATGCTTCCGAGATTTCAGAGTGGATTAAGGCGATTTTCTCTGCCACGTTAATCTCGTCTTTGCTAGTCCCAAAACCTTTTGCTTTTGCTTGTTGCATGACCAGACTGGAGATGTGTTTGATTGTCATAATAAAGATGTCTAAAAGAAAACATGGATTTCTTAGTGTCGTTCCTCGATAACAGCGTCTTCATATCCATTAATATAATAGTCTGGATCATGCAGGTAGTTATGCAGACGTTGGTGTCTTTTCAGCTTCTCGTTGAGGGCGATGTTCGCTTGGATTTTTTTGCGGACGAAGTAGAACATTCCAAATATAATCAAAAGTCCCGAAAGCATGAAAAATACCGCAAGAGATCGGTTGCCTTCATGGAACATAGTATTTAGCCCTAACACCCCGCTACCCGGTACTTCAACTGTTATAACAGGGGACTTGCTTGATTGTTCGGTCCCGGAGTAAGCAACAACATAGTAATTGTAGACCGCTCCGGATTCGGCTTTTGTATCGGAATATCTAGTTACGCTTTTATCGAGTCTAGAGAGTTCATTATACGGTCCATCTCCCAGATTTCGGTAAACAAGATAACCCATGATGTTGTCTGATCCTGATTTTGACCAAGCGAGATCAACGACATATCCACTTGATGTTGATCGCAGTTCTCTATTTAACAATCTCGGAGCTAAAATTGCACCAGCTCCACTTTGATTGGTGATATTTCCGGAATTTGTGGTGAAGACTATATTTTGAGATTGAGTTGTGTTTCCGCTTTGGTCTGTCACACTAAATCGAAGATGATAAGTGAGATCAGAACTTAAACCTTCTACAATCAAAGTGTCGGATTCTTTGTATTCTTCGGTATTGTTAGTCTTCCTGTCGTAATTCGAGGTTTTACCATATTCCGCAAAAACGACTACCGGTTCGTTTGTTTCCCAACTTAGTCTAACAGTCGATTGATTTACAACAGAGAGATCCAGTTTAGTGATTTCGGGTTTAGTTTTGTCTGGAACAGTGTATTCTAGGTTTAATTTAAGTTCAGAAAAAACAACCTCCGCATCTGGTTCGAGTTCGCTTGTTTGAAATATAAATGC
>CAZZFI010000054.1:1879-5652 GCA_964653475.1 uncultured Candidatus Saccharibacteria bacterium
TTCTGGGTGTTTTATCCAGTCTTGAATTAGAGAATCTACTCTCGAAATTGATTTCATACCTTCTTGTCCAAGAGCAGTGCTGTCCACAATACTTACACTTCGTTTGTCTAAAATCCTCATCAATCCTCCGCTGATTCCTGCTTGGGTATAATTCATTGTTGCAGAAACAATTTCTGCAGAGGGCGGAACTTCCTTTAGATCGATAGAAACTTCGGCAGATAATTTTCCACCTTTATCTTTCCCTTGCAGAGTGACACCTTCTGGATTAAAAGGTAAAGAGAGCGAAGTTTTTTCATCTTCAAGAATTGGAGTAGGAGTGTTTGCAATAACCGGAAAAGCCAAAAAAGACGCAAGTATAATCGTCGT
The DNA here is from genome assembly GCA_964653475.1 of uncultured Candidatus Saccharibacteria bacterium. Classification (GTDB taxonomy): domain Bacteria; phylum Patescibacteriota; class Dojkabacteria; order B142; family OLB20; genus JAJTYI01. The sequence goes on from CAZZFI010000054.1 coordinate 2,246, forward strand.
GATTGTAGTAAACAGATTCTTCATTTCGGGTGTAACTTTCCTATATTATAGACAGTTATCGAGAAAAAAATAAGTTTTTTGATCAAATTGTCTTAAATCGATTACTCTTTTCTCTGAAATGACCAAATCAACAGGTTTATCGTGTTTCTCTCTAGGGACTTTTTTGATAATTAGCTTGTCAAAACTTACTCCAATTTTAGTTTTTACAGAAAGTTTCTCGAAAAGACGGTCATACCATCCGGCTCCTCTCCCAAGTCGAAAACCATTTTCATCAAAAACTACAGCTGGAACGATTGCTATATCGAGTTCGGTCGGGAAAGTGTCGTCCGAAAAAGCAGGCTCAAATATTGAATACAATCCTTTTTTTAATTTTGTTTCTAGTGTTACTTGGGTAATTGCTAACTCTTTTGTGGAAGGCAGGTAAAGTTGCATATTTCCAATATTAACTAATGTTTGTAACAACGGAACTACATCAACTTCATCAACTGCACTATGATAAATCAAAACGGAGTTGGGCTTTTCCTGATTAATAAATTGCGAAAGTTTTTCTCTGATCACTTGAGAATGTTTTTTGGCATAATCACTCTTGGCTAAAGCTTTCCTTATTGGGAAATATTGTTCTCGGAGTTGTTGTTTTGTGAGCAATTTAGCGTAGATAATCTCTTAACGCTTGAGCGATCTCCTCGCTTTTTAGTCTTTTTAGGGCTTTTGCTTCGATTTGTCTGATACGTTCTCTTGTTACTTTGAACTCGTGTCCAACTTCTTCGAGGGTTCGGGAGACTCCGTCTTTTAGTCCAAATCTAAGTTCTAATACTTTTCTTTCTCGGTCAGTAAGTCCGCTTAAGATTTCGTTGACTTGATTTCGAAGTGATGCCCAAGTTGCGATTTCAGTAGGGGAAGCAGAGAATTCATCCGGAATTATATCTCCAAGTTTTGAGTCTTTTTCTTCGCCAATTGGTGATTCCAAAGAAGCTGGTCTTTGTGCGATTCTTATAATTTCGTTTACTTTGGCTACGTCATAACCCATTTCGTCGGCGATTTCTTGGATAGTTGGTCTTCGTCCAAGTTGTGCTGCTAACTGACTTGAAACTTTGCTGAGCTTGTTGATAGTTTCGATCATGTGTACAGGAACTCGGATGGTTCTCGCTTGATCAGCGATAGCGCGAGTAATAGCATAAGTTGAGAATTTGAAACCTTTTCGGTATTCGAATTTTTCGACAGCACGAATAAGTCCGATATTCCCTTCTTGGATAAGGTCGAGTAGATCTAGTCCACGTTTCGCGTATTTTTTAGCGATAGAAACAACAAGTCTGAGGTTTGCAGTAGTTAGAAGGTCTTTCGCTTCTTGATCACCTTGTTCGATTCTTTTAGCTAAGATAACTTCTTCTTCCGCATTCAGTAGAGGGATTCTTCCGATTTCGTGAAGATAGGCTCTGATAGGATCGGTCGTTACATGGGATCGGATTTTCTTTAGGATTTTGACTTTTTGTTCAAAAGTCATGCCTTTTGCAGTTGGAGTAATTCCAACTAGTTCTTCTGGGACTTCTTCGACTGGTTCTATTATCTCGACTTCTTCTTCCTGAAGGGTAGAGATGATGTATTCAAGAAGATTCATATCATCTTCGACATCGGGAAAAGCTTCTAAAACTTCGTCCTGAGTTAGGTACCCCTGTTCTTTACCTTTTAGAATCAGTGCTTGAACACTTTTTTTAATGCTTTGATTTATAGCCATAGAAGAAGAAATTGAGAAACAAAGTACTCTATTTTAGCACAATCTTTGATTATCTGTTGAGATTTAAACGAAGAAATTGTATTATGATTACAGAACCTAATGCGGACTTGCACTCTTCGTTAGGAAGTACTTATTGCACTAACTATTTTTTACTGACGATGGCTCTGTATTCGTATACCAAGGCCCCTATACGAACTGTAGATTCTAGCGGACTAGCTAGCTACTATTACGATATTTCCCCAAAAAGAAAACTCACGGTCGGAGATCTAATCTTCTCTTTTGTCGGGAATACTCAAGAATTTCTGGTAAATTCTAAATTTATAGGGGGCTTAATACCAGTTTTCCTTATTCTTTCAGGATTTTTTATGATTTATCAGCAGTTTTATCCCGATTTTAAAGAACTGATTAAACAAAAAATTAACTACTATGACACAAACACGGTAGCACTTGCTTCTGAAGATTATGTTTCGAGAGCACAATATTTATCAAATCCCGGTGCAGAGTATTTTAAACAACTTAAAGATGAGGCAATCCAAAGTAATGGGTTAATTTCTGATCCGATTAGCAATGAATATAAAGGAAAATTCACCTTATCTATTCCTGCACTTGGATTTTCTGATATCAGAGTTAGCGCAAATGTAGAAAGTGGAGTGGAAGAAATTTATGACAGCTATCTTGAAGGTGGGCTTGCTCATTTCAACGGTACTGGTCTTCCGATTTCTCCAACAAAGAACAACACTGTTATCTATGGACACAGTGCTTCTGGGAATTATTACGAAAGAACAAAAGACCCAACCGCTGCATTCTCGGTACTCAAAAACATCAAAATTGGAGATGAAATAATAATTATGATGGAAGGAAAAGAGTACAAGTACAGAGTTTCAAAAAGTAAAATTGTACAACCTCACGATGTTTCGATTATTACCGGAACTATTGGAAAAGACACACTAACTCTTTTCACTTGCTACCCTGACGGAAACAGCGCAAACAGATTTGTTGTTGTGGCAAATCCAGTATAAGCGGAAATGTACTTTTCGTGTTAGAATTCAGCATGAAAATCTTAGCAATCGATCACGGAACAAAACGAATAGGACTAGCGATTTCTGATGAACTCGGAATCACTGCTAAGGCTCTCCCTGTGTTAAAAGTAAAAAACGAAAAGCAAGCTTTGCAAAAAATCCTTGAGATTATCGAAAAAGAAAACTGCGAGAAAATACTTATTGGAAATCCTTCTGGTTATGCGAATACCAAATCTGCACAATCCTGGATAGTACAGGATTTCGCAAATTCCCTAAAAGAAAAAACTTCAGCAGAAATAATTTTCTGGGATGAGAGCTACTCGTCAGCCGACGCCAGCCGCGTAATGCAGCGCGCCGGGCAGCGTCGCAGGCGCGGCGAGCCCGTCGACGACGTTGCAGCGGCGGCAATTTTGCAGGACTACCTCGACGCAGGAGGGTCAGAGCGTGAGCCCGGACAACCACTCGAAGACCTTGCCGACCAGGCCTGACACCCGCCGCCGCTCGGGAGCTTGTCTGCTGCGCCTCATATTGGTGCTGTCTGTAGCAGGCATCCTGCTGATTGCCGGGCTCCTGCTCCTTTCCGCACTGGGAGGGGGCGGTCCGCTCGGCGCGAGCGCAAACCTCGATCCGGTTAAGTCAGTGGCTTATGGAGCCTA
>CAZZFI010000055.1:0-5611 GCA_964653475.1 uncultured Candidatus Saccharibacteria bacterium
GGTCAGAAGTCTTTTCGAGTTCTTGTTCTATTATTTCGATCTCATGAAGAGTTTTATCTGTCGCCAGTTTATAGTAATGACTAATCAGACTATCGGGGATACTCATAACTTTCCCGAATTTGTCGTTTGGGCTGTCATCGATAAAGATGCAATTGCCTATACTCTTGCTCATTTTATTTTGACCATCGCTTGAGAGCAAAAAGTGAGTTGTAATTACAAATTTGTCGATATTTTTATAATTTTTGAGAAGAGTTCTTCCCATCAACATATTAAATGTCTGATCTCTCCCGCCAAACTCTCCATCAACCTCCATGTAAACTGAGTCGTAACCTTGAATCAATGGGTATAAAAACTCATGCAAAAAGATAGGCTTATTATTTTTGTGCCTTTCTTCGAACATATCTCTTTCTAACATCTGAGATACTGTCGTGTTAGAGGCCAGGTCAATGACATCAGACAAAGTCAGTTTACTGTTCCACTCAGAGTTAAATTTCAGCTGTGCTGGGTTGTCTTCAGACTCGAAATCTATGTATCTAGAGATTTGTTCTTTGAATTTTTTTGCATTTTCGTTAACCTCCTCTTCCGATAAAATCTTCCTCACCTCACTTTTGTCTGTTGGATCTCCTAGCCTAGCTGTAAAATCTCCGACAAGAAAAATAATTTCGTGTCCGAGTTTTTGGAGTTGTCTCATCTTGAGTACTGGGATAAGATGCCCGATATGAAGACGAGGTCCCGTAGCGTCTGCTCCGATGTAAAACCTTAAACGCTTGCCCGAAAGCAGTGCTTCTCTGAGGCTTTTTGTTGTTGGATAAACTTGATCAAGTTTGTGGTCGAAAAATCGTTCAATCTTTAGAGGATCAGTTTTGACCAAAGCAGGTTTTTGTAAAATACGGAGGTTCTCTGATTTTTCTCTCAGAGGTTCAAGTAATTGGTCGTGGTTAAATATGATTTCGGGATTAAATTTATCAATCAAATAAATCTTAAATTTAAAGCTATAAAAGTTATGCAAAATTGAAATGAATACATTTGCTGTACTTATTAATTCCTCCCTAGTAAATAAGTCGAAAATATCATCCAGTGGCAGGAAAAACTCTGTTGTATTATCTGTAATTTTAGAAAAATCAGACTGACGCCAGACCATGTGTCTAGTTAGGATTTGGTTGCGATTGTTGATATAGGCTAATTCATTCGGACCTACTGTTATCGTCTCTTCGCTGTTCATCGTTTGGAAGATTTCGGTTCCGATGGTTTTGTCGATCCGGATTTCCGGATTGTTACTAATATCATGCCCTCCCACAGGAAGCAGATTGTAAACTGAAAATGTATTGTAAATATCAACCAGCTTATTTATCTGAGGAAATGAACCTTGTTTAAGAACCCTTTTTACTAAAGCAACATGTGCTGCATCTAAATCGGGGGTAACTCTTTCCGAAAAAAATTTGTTCCAGCTCGTAATTTTCGGATCCTTTAGAATATTGTGTCCTCTTCTATTTAGTTGTTCTAAAACAAAATTCTGAAAATTATTAAAAGATTTGGCCGAATTATCTGTATCAGGCAATTGTTTAATGTCACTGACCACGACAGCTGCGAATTTAGCGTCGGGAAAATCCTGAAAAACTTTTGGTGAAACGTGGAATCTGAAGGTTTTCATAATAGTTTGATTATAGGTTGTAAGAAGTGAAAGTTCAAGAAATGTGATTAAAAGTACTATTTAAATCATCCGTTTATTGCTATTCGCCAATTTTTCAAACTCCTGTACAAAGTCTTCGATCGGCTCCAACCCTTCTTGCCAGAAACTTGGTTTATGGATATCCACTTGTAGCATTTTAGTAAGCCCAGGGAGGTCTCTAGAGCTTCCCATCTTTAGTACCTCTGTGTAGTTCGCGACAAACTCTGCCCCGTCGTTTAGATATGCACCGTAAAGTGCATTGCTCATAGATTGTCCGAATGCGTAAGAAAATACATAAAAGTTGTAATGGTAGAAGTGCCCTATCGGCATCCACCAATATTGGTGTCCTTCTGTGAGGGTAAGTCCACTCCCAAACATTCTCTGGAGGTGTTGTTGGAAGAGATTGTTTAGGGTTGAGACACTAAGTTCTCCCTCGACTCTCCTCTTCTCGTGGATTTCGGACTCAAAAAGATAAAAAGCGTTTTGCCTAAAAATTGTTGCGAAGATCTCTTGTAACCTACCTCCGAGAAGATTGATTTTTTGTTTTATATCTGTTGTTTCGTTATAAATTTTTCTGAATACTAAATTTTCGCAAAAGATGCTCGCTATCTCAGCTAAAGGTGTAACTGGATAATAGTTTAGGTAGTTTTGTTCTCGGCTTAGATAAGCATGAATACCATGACCGAGTTCATGAGCTAGTGTTCGTACATCGTTTACCTTTCCCGTGAAATTAGTCAAAATAAACGGATGTTTGTTTGGAGTGATATATGCGCAAAATGCTCCGGATTTTTTCCCTTTAGAAATCTCGGCATCAATCCAATTATTGTCAAAAAACTTTTCCGCTATTTCAGAAAATTGTGGAGAAAATTCTTCAAACGACTCTAAAATCAATGATTTCGCTTCTTCGTATCTATATTGTTTCTCCCCTGCTTCAGGGAAAATCTCCGAGTATCTGTCCCATTCATATAGATCTGTCCCGAGCAATTTAGATTTGGCTAAGTAGAACTTTTCACTAATAGAATATTTTTTTTTGATTGTCTCTGACATTGTTTTCACTATACTTCCTTTTATTTCGTCACCAAGAAAAGTTGATTCTTGGGGGCATTTGTAAGATCGTATATCGTCGTTAATTTTTTTGTCTAAAAGTAAGGTGTTTAGAATAAAAGCGAATACCCTTGAGTTTTTTGAATAAGTTTCTGTGATCGCGTTCGCCGCTTTTTCTCTAACTTCCCTGTCTTTGTGGGATGAGAGGATATTTGTTATCTCTGAATAATTGTAGTTGTAAACTTTACTGTTAATTTCTAGTTCGAAAACTAAATCGGTACTAATTTGGTCGTATAATCGCACAAATGCCGATGAGCCAGTTTGGTGTTTTTTGTTTAGTAGGATTTCCTGTTCTTCAGGCAAGGTGTGTGACTGAAACTTAACAATTCTTTCCAAGAAGAGTTTGTATTCTTTAAGGATTTTCGAGGATATAAAGTTGTTCAGTTTCTCTTTGGGTATTTCTAGGATTTCGAGTTCGAAGAACATCAGTATGTTACTTATGTCGTTTGTGAATTCGTGAGTGTGCTGATAGAACTTGTTGATTTTATCAGAAGAGCTGTTTTTTGACTGTAGAAGGTTCGAAAACGAAGATAGTTCTGCGAGTGCGATTAGGATGAACTCGTATTTTTTTATAACACCGAAAAGTTTCGTTGGGGATAATTCTCCGTCTTTGATTTTGCCACGATATTTCTTAGAGAAATTTTTAGCTTCCTTAAGAATGCTCTTCTTAGTTAATTCAATAGCAGGGTCATCAATATTTTTGTAGAACGTTGTGAGATCCCAGACGATGTCTTTCGCCGGGTTTATAGAAATATTTTCCATGAGAATTTACTAAAAAAGAATTATATCACCTTATTTTTGCTCTCTAGCGAAGTGTATCACTGCAAGGCAGGTATTTTGATGTTGTGTGACTGAGACTCCACAGATATAGGACAAGCCCATGTGTTGATTTCTTTCATCCAGAAGTGCTTGATTGTGGCTAGGACTATTGCTAAGTTTTCAGCTGCGTAACTGAAAGTGTACCCCGCCCCATTGATAAATCCCCAAGGATTTTTATGTTCAAAGTAGTTATTTTTCACCATATCTTGTGCTTTATTCATAGAACTTGTCTCTAGTCTTTCGTCAATTGAAACTTCTGATAAACCGTGTTGTTTTCTGTAGGAATTGATTAATGCATAGACTTCGTTTTTTGAAATCGCAACTGGTGAAGAAACTTGTTGCTGAGTTTCTGGAGTGTCGATATTTGTAGGATCTGTCTGAGCTTTTGGTTGTTCTTGTAGATCTATCGAGTCGTAATCGCCCAAAACAGAATCTAGGAGCACACCATCATTTGATTGGTTAACTTCAGTTTTTTGACTTCGGATAAAAGCTGATTCGATGCTCGCTTGTTTCCCATACATGTAAAACACCGATCCCGAAATGGTCATGAAGCATAAATATATAAAAAGAACAATTTTGAGAGTCCTTTTTTGCTTAGGAGTGTTCGTATACATTCTTTAATGTAGCATGTTTGGTGGAGGTAACTCAAGGTGGGTTAGTAGGTTAGGCTGATTATGGCATCATTTTCTGAAGTTGTTATATAACTGAAATTATCTTTTGGGTAGCTCTTGGAGTAATGCTAGGTTTTGCACAATTCTCACAGAAACATTCTTCTAAGAATAAATATAGTTTTGTTTACCATGAATATACCAAGCTGGTATATATCCATGATATAATTCCATATGGAACCGATAAAATCAAATCCAAATAATAAGAATAGCGTAAATCTCCCTAGTGTGGATTGGAGATACTCTCTATTTATTTTGTTAGCTTTACTTGCAGCATGTCAGGGAGATCCTAATCATGACACTGGTCCTCTTCCGACTTTTGCCCCTACAGCAGTTGTTCCGACCCCTGAACCTATTCCAACTGTAGTAGAAAGTCAATTAGTAAATCCTTTTGCTACATTGCTTGCTCCATATCTTGATGCTGAAGGAAACTTAATACAACCGTTGCCATATGAAAAATGGAAGGATCCTGTCCAAGAAATTATGTCAGGTCCTGATTTTGAAATCTACATGAGTAAATTATTATCGGAAGCACCAAAACAATTAACTGATTCGCTAATTCATATTGGCCTTATGGATTCTCCAACAGGTGTCTACGGCTATTGTAGTGGAACTCTACTAGGTGTTTTTGACGGACATCTTGTAATTGCTAGTTCGGCTCATTGTTTTGTAGATTTAGGAGTTGCTTTAGAAAGTCACCCGGAAGTAGAAGGTTATTTCACATCGGAGAATTATGTTCCCAAAGGTTTAACTATGACTCAACCGCATAAAGGACAAGGTGTACATTCAATGATCTACGATCTTGGACAACACAATATAAAGTACGACCCTCGAAGAGATCTAGCGCTAATACGAGTGCCTATGGATAAGGTGTATGGAGAAGTTTTAAACATTTTCCCTCTTGCAAGCAATCCTGCTTACGATTCCGAAGTATATTATAATGGGATTCCTTATTTTACTGGAGAGGCATACGCTGGGAAAACAAGAGTATCAAGAGACCCTTATTTTATTAGAGGTGCTTCATACCAAAGTATGGGTGGAATAAACTTTCCTGGTATGAGCGGAGGTCCTGTTGTAGACCAAGAGGGAATAATTGTTGGGATACTTGGATCTATCACAGACTATGTAGGACATCCATCATTAAATATTTTCACCCCAATAACTACTGAAATCTATAATGTAGTAAACAACTGGTGATAGATTCTAGGAGAATGACGCAGGTGAGAATCGTATTAATTTTAGGGGATCCTTGTTATAATTGGAAAGTTAAAATTGATCCTATGGAGAGGTGTCAGAGTGGTCTAATGAGTTGGTCTTGAAAACCAATGTTCCGCAAGGGACCGCAGATTCG
>CAZZFI010000056.1:0-5514 GCA_964653475.1 uncultured Candidatus Saccharibacteria bacterium
ACCCCACATAAAGGTGAGCCTAAGCTTTTCAAACGTAGTTCGTATGGGAGTATTATACAAAAAGTGAATATATTATGATTATTTATCTCCGAAGTTCAAGTATTTTTTGTATAAAACAAAACCTGCCATTATCAGAAGTGAGCCTACGACAATTGCATCCACTCTATCATTAACCAAAGCAGTCGATGGTAATGGCCCTGACGGAACTGGAGTCAAAACTACTCCTCCGCTTTGTCTTGTTGGGGCTACCGTAGGTGGTACTTTTGTAGGAGGGATTTTGGTCGGAGGGACTTTTGTAGGTGGAATCTTTGTCGGTTGAACATCTTTTGTAGGTTCTACAATCGTTACAGTAGGTCCGACATCTGCGGAAGTATCGTCTGGAGCAAGATCTCTTCGAAGCTCCCAACTGACGTAAATGGACAATGTAGCAAGTAATGCAGTGATTGCAAATACAGTACCGACAATAATTTTTTTATTTTTGTCCATTTCCGTTAATGAATTCTGAATACAATTTAACCAAAAAGCAAAAATAAGTAAACTATTTTGTAATCTAAATTCGATTCTTTTTTCAGATAAGTTATAATTAACCTTATTTAATCGACAAATAATGCAGTTAGTACCTGGTAAAGCGCTATCAGAAATCATCCTGAATGATCTCGAAAATAAGATCTTACAAAATAATTATTCTCCTAAACTCGCAATCATCCAGATCGGTGCAGAGGAAGCAAGCAATATCTACGTCCAGAGAAAGCTCGAAGCAAGCAGTAGAATTGGCATTGAGACAAACGTTTTGAAATTTAACTCTGAAGAAGATCGAGCTATCAAAGATAGTGTATTGAGACTCAATCAGGACAATTCGGTCAACGGAATAATTATTCAACTTCCCACACCAGGAGCAGAAATATTCCCAGTTTTAGAACTAATTAATCCGGAAAAAGATGTAGATGGCTTAACAAGTAACAACTTGGGAAAATCTTGGTACAACAGATCTGTTATTAAACTAGGTGCTACTCCAAAAGCAATACTATTTACGCTGCAACACATAGCGAAAAATCAAAGTTCTACCCTTGAACAGTTTTTAATTTCTAAAACAGTTCTTGTTGTCAACCACAACATCTTGATTGGAAAGCCCCTTGCTGGAGCTCTTACAAACTTCAATTCCACCGTAATCTTGGCTAATGAGCACACAAAGAATTTAAACGGACTAATTTCTCAAGCAGACATAATCGTAAGTGCAACGGGCAAACATATACTAGGAGAATCTAATTCTGAATTTCTCACAGACGGAGTCATAATAATAGATTCCGGATTTGCGAGAGTAGAAGGGAGAAGCGAAGGCGATGTCGATCAAAATGCAGTAAGTCAAAAAGCTTCCTGGTTAACTCCAGTCCCGGGAGGGATCGGACCTCTCGGAGTTGCAATGCTTATGCAAAACACGTACGATGCGTACCTTAGTCAGAACTCTCTCCGGCCTTAACAATAAACGTTCCACTTTCTTCATATACAACTTCACCAAATTCTCGTAATCTTTCTTCATCAAGTTGGTCGTATGATTCACGTTCTTTATTTCCAACTACAATGTACTCTACTTCGTATTTTTCTAAGAATTCCTTATCTGCTTCTTCTGTATTTGTTCCGTTATAGAATCCTGCTACTTCACCTTTTCTTGCGAATGGAATTTCAGAACTTCCTCTCCATTGCCACTGATGAGTTGGCCATCCCATAACTGTTACTAAACCTGTTGTTGATGAAATTCTTGCTGAATATGTATAAGCCTCACCAACTTCTTCTAAAATTACAGGTTGTCCCTCGACATTTTGATTTAACCAAATTATGGCTTTATAGTCAGCAGGGTGATCTCGTCTTATATAGTCGATGCCATCCATAGTCCTGACAATTTCTTTATTTTTCAAAGGATAGAAATCATCGATAGCTACAATGATGTAAACAAATGTCATCATAAATATCATGCTCGAGACAGAAAACACAATAAGTTTGATGTATTTATTGATTTTCTGTTGTTTTGCGCTTAGTTTTTCTTCTAAGTCTTCTTTATGCAAAATTGTGTAAACATAACTTACTGCTGCAATTCCGAAGATTACCCAAGCATGATAATAGAATTTAAACACAGTGTTTGTCCTGAAATACGGAGGATTTGAAGCATTGAAAATATCTTTTATAAAGAAAAACTCTACTCCGATTATCAATGCAATAGCACACATAGTCAGAAGAAGAGGATACGATTTTAGTCTAGTTTCTTTTACAACTTTAAACTTAACCGCAATCATAAACAACAATGGTGCAATCAAAAATTGGAACCACATCTGCATCCATGGAAGAGGGTTACTTTTTACCTTGAAAGGAACTACCCCAATCGGGAAACCACCTTCTGGACCTACAGCAGGACTGTAATTTAGCGCATACGGAAGTATCAAAATTACACCAGGAATTACTAGTGCCGCGCCAGCTAACACAAAATATTTTATTTTCTTCTCTAACTCTTCGTTTACATTTACTACTTGGTAAAGATGAATCACCATAAATATAAATAGAGCAGTTATCATATCCCAGCTATTTATCCCGTATAACGTGATTATTAACGGGGAGATCATCGCATTGAAAATTAATTTCTGTTTTGAATTGATTCTTTTCGTGAAAGCAACCATCGCAAACGCAAGAACAATCACCAAAAACGGCAGTGCGAGGTAATGTCCATGCACATCTCCCAAAACGATACTGTATGCAGGATATTCATTAATAGTATGCTCTATGATTCTAGTCGAATCAGGGAAAAAGTATTGAAATTCTTCTCCTTTGAAATACGCAGCGAACCAGTTATAAGCCATATGCAGGTTACCTGCATAACAAATCCAGAGAGCTCCGAGTATAGAAAAAGATATTTTTATCCATTCTTTTCCTTTTTTGAAAAGTTCTAAGAATATTGAGAAAAGTCCTACAAAAGTCTGAGCAATGATTGTGACTAATGCGTAGTTATAAACATAACTTATTGCTATATTTCCGAGCTTACCCGCGACAACATACATATAGTGACCAAGATAGTAGTAGTTGATATTTCCACCTTGTGAATACCACGGATCAAGCGGAGGGAAAAATTCAGTTCTGTTGATAGAATTCATAAACGCTAAGTTCATCATTTTTTCTGTTCCTTCTGTTCTTGGGTTGTAAGATCTGATAAACGTCCATAGTGCTAATGTCGCTAGGAACATTCCCTCTTCAATAATCATGTATTTTGTGAGTTTGAACTTAGTTTTATAAAGCCAATAGAGAGAACCTGCCATAGCAAGCATAAACAAAATCCATCCTACGGTCGGGGTAAAAGGGAGTACTTTAAGAGAAGACAACAACCACCAAGCCATTCCAACAACAAACATTCCGATGAACTTGCTGAAGGCGTATCCTTTATCTTGCCAGTTCTTAAAAATCAGATTTGCAATAGGCAAACCAATTATTCCAAATGAAAAGAAAAGTAAATACCAGATGATAAATATTTTAATCTCCATATTTGGATGTTATTAATTTAGATAAAGTTTTAGCTTGTTCAACTGCATAGTTTGTTCCTCTATCATGAGGAAAAACCTGTGTAAAATTCGCATAATAAAGTCCCTCAACACTTGTCTCATAATCAGGTATTTCATATCCTGTTGTCACAATATGCTGAGCGAAAGCAGATTTGAAAAAATGGACTTTCTGCACCCACTCTTTTCTGTAATCAGGGTTTATTTTAACAAGATATTCGCTATACAAATCAAGTAATTCTTCTTGTGATTTACCAAAAAGTTCTTCGTTTGGATCAATGTATTTTGCAATATAAATGATTGATTTGCCTGCGAAGTCTTTTTTGTCAACAAAGTTCGTGTGTTCTACCAGTGCCATAAACGGAAATTTCAAGTCATTAACGTTCAACCAGTAGTATGGTGTCAAACTATGGGAAAGTTCCAATATCATACATGTCGCACCGAGATACTTGATGTCTTCGATCTTGTTTTTTTCTTTTTTGGAAATTGGGAAAATTTTTGAAAATATTGGGCCTGGAATTGTTGAAACTACTATATCATAAGTCTGAGTTTTTCCGTTGAATTTGAGTTCATGGACATTTTTGTTTCTCTTGTATGACTCTATATTGCAGTTGTTAATTAGTTTTACATCATATTCTTCTAGTTTAGCCACAAGAGCATCTATAAGGTCTTGAAAGCCTCCTTCTAAATATCCCAAGTATTCTTTTGCGAGAGGATGTGCTCTCGAACTTGCCCTATCATGGATCCTGGCCCACATCCAGCTCATTGAGATTTTGTCGTAATGTTTCCCGAATTTTCCTTTGAGTAATGGCTCCCAAATAGCTTCCGTAACTTGCTTTCCATAATATTTCTTGCACCAATCAATTGCTTTTATGTTTTCGTATTTTTCTGAGTATGTTGATTTTTGGAGATAAAAGGATACTAATCCGGCTCGTAACCTATTGAAGATATTTATCGGACGAAATCTCAGCAAGTCTAGTGTGCCAGAGAAATTATGAAGTCTACCATCTAGGTATATTCCCATCGAGCTCTCCAGAAATTTTAACTTGTGCCCTAAGCCGAGCTCACTAATCAAATCCTGAACAGCAGAGTCACTTCGGAACCAGTGATGGTAGTACTTTTCGATATTTGTTCCATCGATCTGGAGTCCAGAAGCAAGACCTCCCCAGTCAGAATTTTTCTCTAGGACAGTTACTTTGAAGCCTTTATGGGAAAGCTCATGTGCTAGGGACAATCCCAGCATCCCACCCCCGATAATCGCAACTTTTTTGGACATGATTCACAAAATTAACCCAATTCAATAAGCGATTATAGCAACGAAGAGAGGAAATGAACAGAGAATGTTCGTGAGAGAAAATCAATATATCGAAGACTAGGCAACTTAGTGTTAATTTTCGATGCAACAGCGCCACTTGGTCTACAACTGTATGTTTTATTACATGTAAAACGTTTGTGTATTAATAGTACTGTTGGGGATAATTCTGATTAAATACCTTAAACCCATCCTTCCAGCCCAATTCAAAAATTGGGAGAGCAATCGAAGAATCGTGATATTTCCCAATAGCTTCCCTCCTCTGTTCATACGCTTCTAGATCATTAGTTATCCCAGGACTGTATCCATCATTATAGATAAGCTCTAGCCGAGAATTAGCATCTTTCATACTACGAAGTTGACTCTCTGTATATTCTGACTCAGCCATAATTAAATACGATAAATTAAGCTATATTAGTCTTTCAATCTTAGATAAAATTCAATAAAGACTGTCCTTATAATCTCTAAGTTACTTATTTTTCCTAATCATTCTATTGAATATATATACCAATTATATCACACTACTTATTAATCTCAGTCTGCCAGGAAGACATTTCTGATTAAACTAATAAATGATTATAGTTCTGACTATTAATGAGCATTCCCATTGCATTAAACCCTGCAATTCTAGCTGTGGTGAGATGACGATGTAAGTGCGACATATCC
>CAZZFI010000057.1:0-5510 GCA_964653475.1 uncultured Candidatus Saccharibacteria bacterium
GCCTCATATCGAAGAACTTATGATATGTCTGATAAAGTCAGAGAAGAAAGGAAGGATGATTAATTACTGATAGTAATTAGAAAGTTGTTGTTGTGATATAATTCCCGATCAATTACTAACTAAAAGAATGGGAAATAAGATAAGGTAGTGGTTAGACGGAGACGAAAGGAATGAAGGTGAAAATGGAGTAGGAATTAGGCGTTGAGGTTATAATGGTAGATGCATTGTAACTGACTGTGACAAAATAACAGCCGAAAGTTCTCTCTGTAACACCACCAACTTCATCAATGGGTCATCTTGATTCAATAAACAATGCACAAAGCAGGGGCTGACGGACTGCCAGATGACGAAGTACATTTGCGATATGCAGGAGCATGAGAGAGCAGATCGTTACAGTGCAAGGGAAATTACTTACATCTATTAATTCTAATAAATGACAAGACCAGAAGGAAGTCCACAAAAATCGCACCCTGATCTTGAAGGTTCAACAACTGGAGAGGCGAGAGCAGGATGCATTTTTAATATACTAATGACAGCAGCAGGGATCGCAATGGCGGGAGGTTCCCTGCTTATGCATGAGCCAGGATCAACTGCGTTAACAGGGACAGGAGTTGCTATTGGCCTAGGTTCTTTGTTAATCGGAATTGCGACAATTCCCGCAACTTTGAGGATCAGAAAAGCCTCCAGATCATACGGTAGAAAAGAAAGATAAAGCATTTCAACTTGGTTTTTGGGCTACTCCTACAGTAGTACTCGGTGCAGCTGGTTCCGATTTCGACCGATTTTCTTTGAGCCGTACTAAAGGAAGGCTAGAAGACGAAGTGTTGTCAAGTATTGGAAGGGTTGTGGGCAAAGTAGTTACAGATTAGAATAGAAATTACATAAATAATTATGAATAGATAGATGCATGAGATGGACCCAAAACCTGATAAGGTAGGAAAAGGATGTGCATCTCTGGTTGGCGGACTGTTGCTACTGGTAGGTAAAATTAGTTCGGGATTGGCTTTGAACGCAGCGATGCAAAATAGACCACCAGAGGAGGTAGGAATATATACTGTGTTTGCCTTTTCGATGATTCCAGGAGCTTATATATTATATGAAGCTTGGCGAAACAGAAGAGGCTCGGGATCATCCAACAAATAAGAATAAAGTAACCTCTCTTAGAAATACCATAAAATTCACAAAAGTATTATAATTCAATGTAGGTAAAGAGTTTAGTCTATTTACTTGCATCTTGTGCTAAAGTGATAATTATTGAACGTTCGTTTAAAAGTCAATGGATAGAGCACAAAACGGAGCTTGTCTTGATTAAAATGCACCCTTAGCTCAATGGATAGAGCACTGGTCTTCGGAACCAGGTGTTGGGGGTTCAAGTCCCTCAGGGTGCATTTTGATAATGGAGAATCAGGTGTAGTGGGAGGGTTTTCAATTTCCTCGACTATCTACAGACGGGTGCATGGTAAGTCCTCCTGGATATAAATCTCAGCTCGTAATTACTGACTAATTAGTAAATTTTCGATCTCTTCTTTAAATTTCTCAAAATCTGTGTATAAAATTCCTCTTATCCCAAGTTTTCTTGCTGAATCGACTTTTGATTCCGAATCATCAAAAAACACAATTTCTTCCGCAGGAACATCTAACATTTCAAGAACGGTTTTAAAAAACAATGGGTCACTTTTTACGCAACCCATTTCATACGACACAAACCTTCCGTCAATCCAATCCTTTAGATTTAGGTTATTCCAAATAAACTCCGTACGGTATTTTTCTTGATTTGTCGCCAGATAAACTTTTACACCCCTTTTTCGTAAATCTTCTGCAACTCTTCTCACTCTTTCATCAACTTTGGAATCTACGTTGAACCAGTATTCAAGAAGTTCATCAACAGTCCCTTTCCATTGCCAGTCATCTAAAACCTCTGAGAGTAGTTCTTTGAGGTCAGCTTTTCCGGTGTTAGTAAGATCTTTTTTCTCATTAAAAAATGGAAGTATTTTGTTGATATCTACTCCAAATTCCTCAGAGTAAATTTCACTGAAGTATTTACTTTTGCTAATAACTCCATCAAAATCGAGTAAGAGGACTTTCATATAACTAGGACATAAATTAAAAATACTTGTCGAACGAGATCACCAGCATATGACTAAGGAGAAAAACATGAGTTGGGCGGGATTCGAACCCGCAACCAACGGCTTAAGAGGCCGCTGCTCTACCATTGAGCTACCAACCCGTCAGAAGAATTTGAATCTTCCTCTTGTATGACTAGAATCGTTGTCAATTATACATCGAAAACTGTTTCAAATCACCACTTTTTCTCCCAAAATTACTTCAGGAGGTATGATGTGGAGATTATAAAATGCTTTGACAAGGGCAAAAACTTCTCGTATTTGATTGTAGAGACCTTTATCGTAAGGCTGGAGATCTGAAGATGCTCCTACTACTTTGATTCCTAGTGATTCGCAGGTGTAGAGTGCTCTGGGTAAATGAAATTTCTGAGTAACAAGGGTTGCCTCAGTAACACCAAAAATCTCTTTCGCGCGGTAGCAAGTTTCGTATGTACTTCGACCATCGAGATCTACGACAATATCAAAATCAGCAACATCTTTGCTTAGCAAGTATTTATACATTGTAAGGGGTTCGTTATAACTTTCATCTCCAGAGACAATCAACTTTTGAACTTTTCCTAAATTGTAAAGCTCGACTGCAGCATCAAGGCGATCTTTTAAGATAGTGTCGGGCATTTCTCCTGAAGGATGGACGGCCGCGCCAAAGACGATCGCAATGCGATGATCTTCTATCTCGTCAAATCTTTCCACATTGTAAGTTGACGCTTTGTATTCATTTCTTACAATTAAATTCACAAACAATACTGGGAGGATAATTATTCCGAAACAAAACAAAAGTAAAGAAGTAAATCTTCGAGCATCTGGTTTGAAAAAATTTTTGATTCTGTATCGCAGATTGATCTGCCTTAGTTTTCTGCTCATGTTAAAATATTTTTCATAGTATAGCAGTATGCAGGTGAAAAGCAGAGCTTATACCGAGAACTGCAGAGTTTACAGAAAGTCTTTACACAGATTAAAAATTGAGAGATAACAACTGGTTAGAACAAAAGCTATATTTTTTGTGGGAGAACGATTTTGTGGATGTTCCACGCAAAAACCCTGTAGTTATTAAATTTGGTAAAAAATCATACAGGCAGTTAGGGAGTATAAGTTGGGCAAGAGCAAAAACTCGGGGTTTAAGATCATTGATCTCAAGAGTTAAAGGTGAGTTTGATGACTCGAGAGTTAGTGTGATAACCATAACAGGATATTTCAAAAATGAGGAAATTCCAGAGAATGTGGTGCTTGGAACGATTGCTCATGAAATGATTCATTATTCACATGGATTTCACTCTCCACTTCAGCAAATTTATGACCATCCACACAAGGGAGGAATAATTAAGAAGGAAATGTACAAAAGGGGTATGGCTGATATTTATGACTTTTCGAAAAAATGGCTAAAAACAGAGTGGAAGAATTTTCTGAAAAAGAACACCAATCTGCGAATCGCATAAGACAAAATTGCATTGTTTCAAAACACATTTTCTGCTATTATTAAGCATGGTTTTGGAACGAAGGGGGGTGAGCTTATTAGCTCACTTTTTATTTATCATCCTTGAACAAAACCAAACTATCAGAACTATTTATTAATAACCAAAAATGAGTTTACAGACAGATTTTATGGTAGCGGTAAACCAAATCGCTGCAGAAAGAAATATTGATCCTGATGAAGTACTCGACGCTATCAAACTTGCTATACAAACTGGATTTAGGAAAGACTATCCAGAAGAAGAAGTTGAGGATGTAAAAGTTGAAATCGACAAAAATAACGGAATGATTTCAGTTTTTGCAGACAAAAAAGTCGTCGAGACTATTACAAATCCAAGATCTCAGATTTCTTTAGAAAATGCTAAACAGATAGAACCAAAACTAAAAGTTGGGGATCATGTTCAAGTAGATATTACCCCTAGTGGAGATTTTGGGAGAGTCGCAGCTCAAGCTGCAAAACAAGTTATTCTTCAGAAGATCCGAGAATATGAGAAAAATGCGGTTATGTCTGAGTTCACAGGACACATTGGTGAAATTGAGTACGGTGTTGTTCAGAGAATGGATGGGGACAGTGTGATTTTCGAAATTAGAAGAGCTACTGCTGTAATGCCTTTAGAAGACAGGATTCCTTCAGAGTTCTACAAAAGTGGAAATAGCCTAAAAGTATTGTTGAAAGAGATCAGAGAAACATCACGAGGTAAACAACTTGTCGTATCAAGATCAGATCCGAAGTTTTTAGAAGCACTTTTTAAACTCGAAGTTCCTGAGATTGTATCTGGTTCAGTTGAGATTAAATCAATGGCTAGAGAAGCGGGCTCAAGATCAAAAGTAGCGGTTAACTCAACCGTTGATGGAGTAGATCCTATCGGAGCTTGTGTTGGTCAAAAAGGTGTTCGAATTAACGCTATCATGAATGAGTTGAAATTCGGAAACCACGAAGAAAAAATTGACATAATTGCTTATGCAGAGGATATTGCTGAATTTATCGCAAATTCTCTAAGCCCTGCTCAAGTGATCAAAGTTGAGATCAAGGATGAGAAGAAAAAAGAAGCTTTGGTAGTAGTTCCTGATGAACAACTTTCTCTTGCAATAGGAAGAGACGGACAAAACGTAAGACTAGCAGCAAAGCTTACTGGATGGAATATCGATATCCAGGGAGAAACAGTTAAAGTCAAAGATAACCAGCTCGATGAAGAGCAAAGACAAAAACTAGCTGATGCTAGAAGAGCTAAACTAGAAGCAGAAGAAGGCAACACAGAAGAAATCGCAGAAAAAGAAGAAAATGAAGTAGAACAACCAGAAATAGAAAGCAAAGAGTCAGAAGCGGTGGAGGAAGAAAAAGAAAACGAAGAAAACGAAGGAAGTGATGATGATGGCAAGGAAGACGAAGAGGATCATGTCGAGGAAGATGAAGCGGAGGAAGAACCCGACGAAGACGAAAAAGAAGAATCCGACGAAGACGATGATGACGAAAAAGAATCAGACTAAAACAAAACATATTCCGGTACGAACTTGTATTGCCACCGGAATTAAAAAACCCAAAAATGAGTTGATGAGACTTGTTAGAGACGCTGACGGCAAAGTGAAAGTAGATCCACGTTCAAAGTTGTCAGGTAGAGGTGCAAACCTCACTATGACTATGGAAGCATTTGATTTAGCAGTTAAAAAGAAAGCGATCCAAAGAGCTTTAAAAATGGAGGAACCTTTGAATGAAGAAGATCTCCAACAATTACGACAAGAGTTTCATGAAGCAATTGAAGAGCGAACTTTTCGTCCAAAAAATAAACCTGTTACTATCAAAGTGAAAAAAGACGACTTAGAGAAACTGAGTAGCTAATTGTTTTCGGCCCTATCGTCTAACGGTTAGGACGGCAGATTCTCAATCTGTAAATCGGAGTTCGATTCTCCGTAGGGTCACCA
>CAZZFI010000058.1:0-3362 GCA_964653475.1 uncultured Candidatus Saccharibacteria bacterium
CTTATTGAACCGCCTAAAAACACAAGCCACAATGGAACTTCATCAGAATCCACTCCGGAATTTAAGTTGAGTATTGAAAAGAAAACAAAGAATCCTATAAGAAGAAAAATTAGATCACTGAATTTAGGTTTTTTAACAATTTTTAGAGGGATGATTAAAGAGACAAGAATTATTCCGAAAAATATCGAATTCATAAGTTGTTCATCTCTGTCATAAACGAAAGAGATAATATTTGAAAATACTACAATTCCGATTGACATCCCGGCGAGTAGTTGTATTCCGTATGCAAAATTAATTTCTTTAAAAGCAGTTTTTACTTTGGAGAAATTTTGTTTGCGTAATATGAATTGCAATAACACATGAACAAAATTAGTTAGTCCAGCCAGTAGATCGATAAAATCATCGTAAATCCCGAGTAGAAGGGTAGCCGTTGAAGCGCTGATGCCGGGTACGATTTCAGCAATTCCCATAACAACTCCATGGATAAAATTGACAGTAGCTTTAGTGATATTCTTCATTGTATTTATGGTTTTCTTAAAATAGCGTTCAACCAGTTGTGACTTCTGACAACTGTTTCGATCTTCTCGACTTTGAATCCAGCGCGCTGAGCTCTGTCAAAAATTTCTTGTTTATTGAAAAGATGGAAGAATTTCTCAATCTTCTGATATCCTCGTTCGTTCACTTCTGTGGTTTCTCCTTCCCCTTCGCGAACAATTAAGTAGAAGATCCCATCTTGGACAAGACAATCAAAAGCTTTTTTGAAGATCAGATCTTGGTATTGTTCTTCGATGTGATGAAGAGAGTTTCTTGCCCAAATTCCTTTATAGATATTTTGACCAAAATCATATTTGACCATATCTTCTACGATTACTTCCATTCCGGGGTTTTCAAACCTTGCAATAGCTGAGGACTTGGGAGATATCTCAACTCCGGTTACTGTGTATTTTGATGAAAGGTATTTTGCGTCATAGCCAAAACCGGTACCCAAATCCAAAACTTTTGCAGGAGGGTGAACTAGTGACATGAACTCATCTAATTGTTGATAAGAAGGCGGTTTTCCAGCGTATTGTTCATCGTAGTTTGTAGCTTCTTGGTCGTAAGCGACAATATTTGTAAGATGTCTCGGACTTAAGATAAAAGCAGATTCATCACCGGAGACTTCTTTGTCAGCGCAATGTCCGATCTTGAGTTCGTGTTTTTCGAGAATGCTAATAATCTGCTCTGGAGTATTGGCTTGGTATAAAACTCCTAACTCCGTTTCGTCGATATTCATCTGGTTTTGGATTGTTTCGATTATCGGATCCCAGAATTCTCCAAAAAGGATGACCGGTTTATGGCAACCATAGTAAAGTTTTGCTAATGCCCAAACCATCCCAAACTCAGAAATCGTACCGGTCCCGCCTTTGCACACTACGTATGCATCTCCTTTCTCTATAAGCCCAAGAGTCCTTGTCATGTAGTTGCTTGCAGTTTCGTATTCATCCGTTACATTGGCAAGGTTTCTTCCTTCGAAAAAAGAGGCAAGTTTAGGTTGCCAATAAATTGCGATTGTTTGTCCATTTCCTTTTTCCGCTCCGTCAGTTGCTGCTTTCATAACTCCCGGACCACCACCATTCACAATTGTGTAGCCTTTTTCTGCAAGAATTCTAGCTGCATTCCAGACTTCTTTATAAATTTGGCTATCTTCAGGGATTGCCGAGTCACCAAAAAAAGTTATGTTGTTAAGAAGGCGTTTATTTTGAGCTGGTTGGGTATCCATATCATTTGTATTACAAATTCAAAATGATAATCATCATAACATTTCTGAAATTATTTGTCCTCAGCTACCGAACTTAATACAATATAAACAAAGATATTCGTATGATGGACTCAATACCAGAAGATATTTCAAACAAAAAATTTATATCTCCTTCTGTTTCTGATGTGAAGACGGAAGAACCTGTCGAAAAAGAGGAGGATGATTCAAAATCTGAAGTAGAACCAGTGAAAGAGAAACCTGAGCCTAAAAGCGTAAAACCTGTTCAAAAAACAAAGAAAGAAAAAATTGATTCGAAGAAAAGCAAAACGAGTTTTACAGAAAAAAAGACACGTTTTATGGAGGAAAAATATCCACTGATTTATGCGAAGGTCTATGATATTTACAATTTCAAACTTGTAGAAAACAATTATCTAGACAAAATCTTAAAGATTTCGATAATCTTTACTTTGGTTATCTTGCTGATAATCTGTGCTGTGATCTTTTATCAGATTGCAGATCTGGCGCTCTAACCCTCAAGAAAATCCACTTATTACATCTAAAAAGATGTAGAATAAACCGAAGAATACTGAGGCTACGATACCGACTACAGATAATACTATTCCGATTCTTGCTTGAGTCTTTTTTTGTTTTGACTCTCCTCCTTTAACTCCAAGAACTATCCCGATTAGCGCAAAAAGAAACCCACATATTGGTAGAAAACTACCAAGAAAAGAAATAATTCCGAGCACTAGAGAAGCAGTGGCAAAGTTGTCTTCTGGTCCTGTAGTCTGGAAAGTGACTTCCGGAGTAGTTTGCTCAGGTTGAGGAGTTTGAACATTGGTATTTTCAACTGATGGATCAGCGGATGTGTTGGGTGGACTTTGCATGGCAGATAGGTAATATATAAAAGTATAAAGGAATTTCGATCAAAAAGTAAGTGCAAAATCACGTGATATCTAAGTTTGAATACTATCTGACATTCAGCTAAAATCAACTATTGTTAATGAAATAATGGGGCAAACAAATCCAAATCAAGAAGCTCATTTCAGTATTACGGATGTACTAACTCAGTTTTTCAAACTCAAAGATTGGAAAAAAAGAAGTCTTTTTATTGGACTTCCTTTTTCGGCTTCTTTTGTAACGTTTTGTATATTCACTGTGTTATTTCTGGCAATTTTTTTCAAAGCCGATACATCAACAATAGTATTTTCTCTTTTATCACTACTACTTGTGATGGTCTCTGGGGTTGTTTTAGTAATTACTGGGTTATCTCTGTCTGGGTATCGAATTAAACAAAGCGAAGCAGAGCGTGATTCAACGGAGATCCACAATTTATACACTCTAAATAGTTTCCTAAGCAGGATTAAACACGCATTAATACTGTCGATATATAGTTTAGTTTATCAGATTATTCCACTTGGGGTTTACATATTTGCGATTATGCTCAAAATATTAACAGCTATAGGCTCGTTTGATTCTTTGTTTTTTTCATTGGGAAGCCTGATTACTACCGTAAGCACAATCCTACAGATTATCGTTGAATTTGTCTTTTATCCAGTGGTATTTGCTAGATATATTAATGATCCGAGTCCTATGAGTGTAATAAATTATGCAAGTACATGGA
>CAZZFI010000058.1:3372-5495 GCA_964653475.1 uncultured Candidatus Saccharibacteria bacterium
AATAGTTATAAAAAACAGCCAAAGATGGTGACAACTATTGGGATGTTTAGGTACGTATTAAAATATACGGTTTTCCCAGTGGTATGTGTAGGAATGATAGGACTATTATTCGCAGGAAGTATTTCTCTGGGAGTATATCCGTTTTTCGCTGGTGTAACATTTGTGATTTTTGTTCCGATTATTGCTGTTTTCAGTACCTATGTGCAACATAGTGAAGGTTTATTGATCGGTAAATTGGCAAAAGTAATCAGGTATAACCATGAATAAAATTCCAAGATTCTTTATATCAGACGCTGAGTTTTCTAGGGGAAAGTTTTATCTCCATGATAATGAAATAATCCGCCATGCTCGGAAAGTATTGAGGCTTTCAAAAGGAGACAGAGTAGAACTTTTTGATGGTAGAGGTACAAAGTACGTAGTTGAGATAGATTTGCTTTCAAAAGAACTAATAGTTGCGACTTTGGTCGAAGAAAAAATCGCAGAAGAGAGAACAGGATTACAGGTAACTCTTGCTCAAGCATTACCAAAACTAGGCAAGATAGATGATATTTTGCGTATGAATACAGAGATTGGGGTTGCTGAATTTGTGCTCTTCGAAAGTGATCACAGTGTGGTCAAAAGAAATGATTATCATGAAAGAAAAATCACAAGACTTAATAAAATTATCAGAGAGGCCGGAAGACAAAGTCACAATGATTATCTACCATCACTTCTTGGTCCTCTAGATTTCGAGTCGATAATAAATAAACAGTCTGATTTAAAGATACTTCTGCATACAGATGGTTCTCATGAAGAGGAAGATATAAAAGAAATAAAGTCTAATCTGAAAGGTGTCGAGTCTGTAACTATTTGTATTGGTCCTGAAGGTGGATTCTCGCAAAAAGAAGTAGAGCTGGCAAAGAAGCATGACTTCCACATTGTAAAACTAAACTTACCCATTTTGCGTACGGAAACTGCAGGACTTGTTGTTTCTTCATTTTTATTAATCTAGAAAATGCCCAAAAGAGTACAAGTTAAAGTGCCTCATAGGCCTATTCCTAAACCATTATCAACAACTGATCTCTGGTTGACCTCACTATGTTTTGGACTATTTTTGTTTCTTAACATTTGTTTTTACTACTACTTAACTGGAGATATTTTGTCTCTGGAAATGATAAACAAAGCGACTGCAGCTACCGCAGTTGTTATGATGGGTTCCTCTCTTGCGTTAAGTGGGTTCGGATATTTTTGGGATTTTTTAGACAAGAAAGTCATTTACCGGAAATATCTTGGGTTGGTGGGATATTTTTTGTAGTTTGGCATGCTCTGAATTCGCTTTATTACTATTTTTTTAGTGATTCATTGCTCTCAAAATTCGATTTCGATAACCAGTGGGATGTTTTTGGATTTTCAATCTCAAATATTATCCCATTTGCTTTAGGACTTTTAGCGTTGTTAATTTTCACGTTTATGGCTCTGATATCAAATAAATACGCGACAGTGAAGCTCGGAGTTTGGTGGAGGAAAGCTCTACGACTAGGATATCTGGCTTTGATGTTGGCTTTGATACACTTTTCGATAAAGAATTTTGTAATATGGATGATTTGGATAAGAGCAGGATTTGTGGAATTACCCCCTATGAGCCTGATCCTCTCGTTTTATATCTTATTAGTAATTGGCTTGAGGTTATCTCTTGCGTTTGACCTGAAACGAAAACAAAATAGGATTAAACAAGTTACTCAGGAACCTTGATTTACTTATCATTTACAGCCAGCTCAGTCACTATCTGTTTTTCTTCATCTGTTGGTATGATCCACACAGGAATAGAACCTCTCGAACTTATCTTCAAGTTTTGTTCAACGTTAATTTTCCCTTGATTAACTTTTGAAAGCCTGATTTTGTATGCAGATAACCCTTCGCAGATTTTTGCTCGAATGATATCTGATCCTGAACCGATCCCCCCGCTAAAAGCGAGTACATCCAGTCCCCCAAGCGCTACAATGTAAGCACCGATGTATCGCAAAATGTCATAAATATAAACATCAATTGCTAGCTTTGCTCTCTTATTACCCTTTGCTTCGAGCTCGAGAAGTTTTCTCATGTCAGATGTGATTCCTGAGATACCCAACATCCCGCTGTAGTGA
>CAZZFI010000059.1:0-5478 GCA_964653475.1 uncultured Candidatus Saccharibacteria bacterium
TGCTTCAAACGGAGTGTTAAGTGTTCCACTGTATGTCGATACTCTCGCTGTTAGCTACAATAAAGACAAACTTATTGCCGATGGTTACACCACTCCAGATAATGACTGGAATGAATTCCAACAACAAGCGATAAATCTTACTAAAAGAGACTCATCTGGAAATATTGTCACTGCAGGCTTAGCGTTAGCACAAGGAGGAAATGCACAGTTCAATTTCGATGTTTTCAGTCTCTTGATGTTGCAAAATGGGGCAGATCTTAATAATTCAACTGTGCTTTCGGGCTTTGCTGAAAATCCCGACGTTCAGGATAGCTTCGCATTTTATAAAGTGTTTAGTGATAGAAACGGCAGTTGGGATGAAGATCAAAAACTTGATGTAGCTGCATTTCTCGAAGGAAGATTAGCAATGTTAATTGCTCCAAGTTGGAGACTAAACGATTTGCTTATTTATAATGATCAATATAATTTAGGTCTAGATATCGGAATAGCTCCATTACCACAGCTGTCTGGAACAGATACAGTACACTGGGGGACTTACTGGGGACAGACTGTTGCAAAAGCTTCACCCAATGCACAAATGGCATGGGAGTTTGTTAAGTTTATAACCGAACCAGAGCAACTTCGAACACTTGACCAGACTGTAAAAGCAAACGGCAGACAAGTAGGTGTGTTTTACCCAAGACTTAGCATGTCGAGTGAGATTTCAGCCGATGAAAATTTAAGAGTTTATGTCCAATCTATTCCTTTCGCGAAAAGCTGGTTTATGTATGATGGCTATTTAATGGAAGAAAGGTTTAACAAATTCTTAACTGATAAAGAAAGTGACTTACAATTTCTACAAACTCTAATTAATAATACAATCCAATGATAAGGAAAATTTTTGTACTGGTAATTCTAACTACCCTACTCTTTCCTATACAAGTATTTGCAGTGACTCAAGGATCAGATGAAGTCACTTTGATAAAACCTTCTCAAGGAGAATCTGTAAGTGGAACGTTTAATGTTGAATGGAAAATTGTAGATTCTGATGTTAACGACCCAGCATATTTCATAGATATCTTCAATCTTAGTTGCAATCAATCAGGTGGAAATATTGGAAGATTGCTAAGTTCTGGAGCAACAAAAAATGGAAATAGCTACAATTACCAGTGGGATACCTCAAAAGGTGAGGTCTCTAGTTCGCTGCAAAATCAAGGCAACTATTGTATGAGGGTTTGCTCGATACTTGCTGACGGCGCTAATGTATATAGTTTGTGTGACAAACAATCGTTTGTTTTTACTTCGGGCGGACAAACACAAGGAAATAAACCTCCTGTGATCGATTCTACAGAGGATAGTTTTGATCTCGATTTAAATGAGGTATTTAATCATACAATTTCTGCAAACGATGAAGACGACGATAAGCTTACGTTTTCGTTTGTTTCAGCTCCTAGTTTTCTCTCAATCCACCCCGAAAGTGGGAAAATAACAGGTAAGCCAACTGAAGTTGGGAATATAAAATTCATAGTAAAAGTAGATGATGGACGTGGAGGTATTGCTACTCAAGAATACATACTAAATATTGGTGTTCCAGGAGCAAAAAAAGATGTTGAAATCAAGTTTCCTAAATCAAACTCTGTAGTCTCAGCTGAAGATAATACTATTGAATGGGAGATAAACTCAAACATTCAAGTTAGGACGATTGTACTTAGTTTTTCCCAGAATAAATCCGACTGGACTGAGCTAACAAGATTAGACAGAAATACTGGTTCTTATGATTGGAATATTAATGATCTAGAACCTGGAGAATATTATCTGAGAATTCAAGTTACAGATACATCAAACAAACTTTACGAAGTTGTTTCTGAAAAATTCGGTGTTTCAGATGCAGTGGCAGTTGATCAGACAGAAATTACTGATCTCTCCCCTTCAGAAGGTTCGGTATTAAGTGACAAGAGACCCGTCATATCAGCCAAGTTTAACACCCCAGAAGGAGTAACCATTAATACAGCAGATGTCACTTTTATGTTGAACGAGCGTATCGATTTGACAGTTTGTGATATTACAGGGAATGGGATTACGTGTAATGTTGTCTCCGAACTATTAGATGGCCAATACAAAGCTTATATAGAACTTCTAGACAGTAATGGCTCTACCATCGTAAAAGAATGGCCTTTTACCGTGCAAACAAGTTCCACTGGTGGCGTTAATATTTCGTCTGGCGGAGTTCTCCAACTAGTATTGATTATCCTAGCTATAGGGTTTGTATTAATAGCATTACCTTGGAGCTTGTACTTTTTCTGGAAAAGAAGAAAAAGCCTACCTAAAGAAGAACCAACTCAAGTCATTCATCCTGTTGGAGGAACAGACGTATCTACCCCTACGCAAACTGAAAATGCTGCTCCAAGTGAACCACACCTTCCCGAAGTAGCTATTACTTCTCAACCTGAATCAACACCTCAACCTCTGGAAAATCAAACAATGCAACAAACAGGAACTGATACACAAGCAATGCCCTCAGAGATAACACCGTCTTCGGTACAAGATCAATCACAGAATTTTATAGGTGAGCAAAACATCCAAAATGTAAACGTGCCCACTCAGATAGCGGAGACACATACAGATGCTACAAATCCTGATTTAACGCAATCAACCCCTCAAGTAACAACACCTGTGGATAGTGTAAATACTCACCCAAATGTTGAAGTTTCACCGTCAAGTACTATGCCTGAACCTCCGAAAACTTTAGAACCTCCTGCAATGTATGCTAAGGATACAATACCTCAATGGATGCAAGGCACAAACGAAGATGTGAAACCTGCCAAAACAGAAGAGTCAGAAACTAGTGAAATTGAGAATATTGTGAATGAAACTGAAGTTGCAGAAGGAGCTAGGGTATATGATCCGTATGGTATAGCACTGAACTCTGACGAAGTACAATCAAATAACGATAGCTAATTTCCTAGATTAAGATCAGTTATCAAGGCAGATACCCTGTCTAAGGGGTTTTGTTCTCTCACTGAAACTGTAAGTAGTAAAGCATTGTCATTGACTAGAGCGCTAGACTGGTCTGAATCAGTGAAAATTAGATAAGCATCCAGTCCAGAAGTTGATAGTAATTCCTTTTTCACAGCAGTCGATAATCTTTCTACCTCGTTATTATTAAGGGGATAGCTAGTCCTGTTTACAACTTGAATCGATGCTTGACCCTCTTCTGTGAGGAAAGCAATGGCAGTTGGAGTTGGTAAGGTTGGGTCAGACTCTATTTGTGAGGTTGAACCTTTATCGATAATTGAAGCCAGTGTCGGGATAGAAAGAGCGAGACTAATTGACATCATTGCCAATTTTCTTGGATTTATAGATCGATTATTTAATATATCAATGAGTGTGAAAAGGAAACTGATCCCACTTATAACAGCAAATACACCATTGAAAGTACTTTTAACTGCCTTGTCGAAAAAGCTCCCAACCCAAGCGCCAATTGCTGTTCCGGCTGCATTAAACACCGCCGCCAGAGGAATAGCAAGTGGAGTTCCTGCTCCAAGTACAAGACCTATACCTATACCTAATAGTCCTCCAGCTGTTGCACCTATTGCCGCTCCTATTCCTCCAATGGGAATACCTAAAGCCGCTGCAAGTGCTAATCCTGCTATTGAACTCACTACGAAAATTGCTGTTGGAGCAACGAAACTTCGTAAACTTCCCATTAAGAATCCTTTGAGTCCTGTACCAAGTCCGGTAGAACCAAATACTGCTTGCAAGCCTGGTATATTTAAGGCTGCAAGTCTGCTTCCGAATAATCCTCCAAAAATATATCTAACTAAACTGGAATAAGAACCAAAATAGGCTATGGAAGCCATATAACTATTGAAGGCGTTGAATTTCTCGAAGAAATTTTTGTTACCCCCGAAAGTGAAATATTTACTGAAAAAGTCTTCTAGACTTCTGCCAGAACGTAGCCATTTAATCAGATCTTGCAGAAGATTTGCAAAGATTTGAGTACTGAACACTTGTCCGATTATTGTTTGAAGCGGTAACAACCCAAGTCTGACTAGTTGTTCAGAGAGTACCCTCTCAACTATTCTCCTACCTATAACAGTTTGTGAAGCAAATTTCACTGTAGCCACTGTTCCAAATGTAAGTCCAGCTGCCAGAACAGGATTAATACCCAATAAACCAGCTATAGTCGCTGCGATCATTGCCATTCTGAAACCAGTGGTTACAGCTCCAAATACCCTTCCTGCACGAGTTCCGATTGCGTTTATTTTCTGTCCTGCCTTCGCAAGTGGTGAATTTTGTAATAATTCAGGCGAGAAACTACGATCTGCATTCCTGTATATAGCTGATCCATGACTCTGAATCCACCTAATCAAACCTCCAGGTACTCTTTTTAATGGAGAGTGCATAATATCATTTATGGTTTCAAGACCAATTCCTAAAAGACTGCTTCCGACAAATATTGGTGCTATTAGTGAGGAGGATACCCCTAAGCTCAATGCGATTGAGCTAGCTCCTGCTCCAAACATGATTCCGCTAGGTAATTTTTTTATTGCTGTCTTGGTAATGTGACCCGCATCCATTGCGCCAGTTACAAGAGGATTACGCATAACATTTCTGTATACTATATTCCCTTTTGTAATAATATCTCGAACAACACCAACAGTACCTGTAGACAAACTTTGGATTCTTTGACCTAAGGATGTCCCTTTGATATAGTCCATAGCCCGGACCACAGATTGAGTGTTTCTGATTGTCCTTAAACCATTCTTTACAACATCGACTACTTTCCCAACTGTTTTCTCTATCAATCTTTTTACAATATAGGAGAATAAACCTAACCCGCTCTTCTTTGCTCTACGTCGTACCCTCTTTACATATCTTGATTTGTCTGCAACTTTTATTACTACCTTTTTACCTCCTGCGATTACTTTAGATCCAACTTCAAGTTCGTCTACTTTGGACTTGACTTTATCTATGGCTACATTTTTCACTAAGGTGAATTTTTCTTTCGCGTAGTGTTTCACCATTCCTGCTACATCAGGTCTGACGGGGTCTAGAGAAGGTAGACTGGATAGACTTATAAGACTCCTGAAGTTTCCGTTTGCAATAAGATCCTCCATAACATCGTTAACCCTCTTTGCTCTTTCCTGAATCAAGGGGTCTTTCGATAAATATGGATCAGTAGCTATAGTGACATCAACTTTTAATCTTTTTGCCTTCTTCTTCAGTTTTTTTCTTAAGTCATCTTCGTCATCATCCTCGTTGTCTTGCAGAGACGACAAGATTGATCGTCTTTCTTCCTCTTCAATCGAGTCTTCTTCTTCCCCTTCTAGATCTATTTTTAGTTGAAGTCGTTCGTGATCTTTCAAACGGCTGATTTCCTCTGCTGTAAGTTTCTGTCTTATTTCGTCCGCTTTTATTTCATTTTCTAAATCGATATAACTGAAATTTAGCCCTGTGAGTTCTTTGAAGAACTCCGGGAAATTCTCTGGAGAGATA
>CAZZFI010000060.1:0-5370 GCA_964653475.1 uncultured Candidatus Saccharibacteria bacterium
CTTCAGACTTCGACCTTCCAAGTGATATTGAGATTATGAACAAAGATCTTGAAATCACAACTTTGACCGGAGAAACAACATTCAAACTTGAAGCTGTTGTAGAAGGTGGAGTTGGTTATGCTTACCCGGAAGAAGAGAAAAGAAAAGAACTGGGGATGATCCCGGTTGATGCCATTTTCAGTCCTATCAAAAGAGTTGATGTAAATATCTCAAAAGCTCGACTTGGAGAATTTACAAACCTAGATCAAATAAATATTGAGATTTACTCTGACGGAACAGTATCAGCTCACGAGGCAATGCTAAAAGTTTCAGAAATCTATGACGAGATGGCAAATAGACTACTTTCTCAACTTGGTGGAGATCCAGTTCTGGCAGAAGAACAAATCACACAAGAAGAAAAAGAACAAGCTACTTCAGAAGAAAAGATTTTAGTTAGCCAACTCAACCTTTCAACAAGACTTACAAATGCTTTACTAAACTCTGGAATTAGTGACTTGAGAGCATTGACTTCAATTCCTCGAGATGAAGTTGCAAACTTCAAGGGTATGGGTAAAAAATCAATGACAGAACTTGAAGAAATTATGACCGAAAAAGGATTAGCTTTTGAAATTGTCTAATATCAATGAATAACAAACCAAAGACAAAAAGACTAGCTGGAAGTACATCACAAAGTGATTCACTAAAGCGTAACTTGCTTACAGATCTTGTTGTCTACGAACATTTAAAAACTACCGAAAGTAGAGCAAAAGCTATAATTCCGATGTTTGATAAAGTAATCAACATTGCAAAAAAAGACGACAAAAGAATTGCTGAAACAAAACTAAACAAAATTCTTTTCAGTCCAGTAGCAACAAAAAAAGTTATGGAGGTGTTTGTATCTAGATTAGCTGATTCTGAAGGTGGTTATCTAAATCACTACAAGATTGGCAGAAGAAAAGGGGACAATGCTCCTATGGTTAAAATGTTTGTCAAAGGGTATGTTTACAAAGAAGTCGGTAATAAAACTAAATCAAAAAAAGGTAAAGAAACTAAGAAAGTACAAAAAGAGGCTAAGCATTACGAAGTAGAAGAAGTGAAAGACGCAGGGAAAGTACAAAGTCAAATTGATACAAAAGCCTCACAAGGGAAAGCAAAATCTAGATCAGGAATTTAAAAATCATGTCAAAAACAACAGTAATAAAACAATCTGATATCGACAAAAACTGGTATTTAGTAGACGCTAAAGGTGTTAGACTTGGAAGACTCGCAACACAATGCGCGGCTCTTCTTCTAGGTAAAGGAAAAGCAACAAGAACTGATAATATGGTTAGTGGAGATGCAGTTGTTATCATCAATGCAAAAGAAATCGACGTCTACAAAAACAAACTTCAAAAGAAGAAATATTATTCACATTCAACATACAGAGGTGGATTCAAAGAAGTTACTCTTGAAGAGATGCTAGAAAAATTTCCCGAAAGAGTTATCGAAAAAGCAATAAGTGGAATGCTTCCAAAAACGAAACTAAGGGAACAATTCATGAAAAATTTATATGTTTATGCAGGTTCTGATCACCATCATGATGCCCAGAAACCTGAAAAAATTGATATCAAATAATTATGGCTGACAAAAAACCTAAAACACCAAAATACTTTTATGCATACGGACGAAGGAAAACTTCTGTAGCAACGGTTAGACTTTTTAGTGGAAAAGGCGAAAATACAGTAAACGGAAAGGATCTAAAAGAATATTATCCGCTGGAAGCTGACAGAAAAATAGTCGAATTTCCGCTAGATGTAACTAAGAAAACAAAAGACTTCTATTTCACAAGTAAAGTAAAAGGTGGAGGAAAAAAATCTCAACGAGGAGCAATCAGCCACGCGTTATCGAGAGCACTTGTGAAATTTGACGAAGAACTTAAACCAGAACTTAAGAAATTCTCACTTCTTACTCGTGATGACAGAATGGTTGAAAGAAAGAAAACCGGCCTTGTCAAAGCGAGAAAAGCTCCACAATTTTCCAAGCGTTAATTCCAAGCTTTCTCTCTTGGATCCCACATATATTTTTTGTATTTCCAAAGACAACTTTTCTTTGGATTGATTGATATAGCAGAGACCATTTTTATTTCCATTCCCCAGTACAATTGATATAATTTTAAGCAAGCAACTAGGTTATTGCTTATGAGGTATAATTCGTATCTTTGTCTTTAATATGCGTAGATTTCTCAAACTAACAGTAGTTATTCTTGGCTTAATGCTGTTAGCAGTCTGGTCACCATGGCAAAATTGGAATTACCACTGGTCTAATCTATTCGGTATCGAATCTCGCGAACAGTTTAGCAGACTTAAACTAAAGTCATTTTCAGGAGATTTAGAACTTTTCCTAGACGGCAAATCAGCAGGAGTAGTTAATGATCAAGAAAGCTTTCTAGAGGTCTTCCCGATAAATCCGGGAGAACACACAATCAAAATCACAAGGCCTGATAACGAAGGATTTTATACAGAATTTGAAAAGACATTAAATTTTGAAAAAGAAGTAGATGTTGTAATTGGTTATGATTTAGGACCAAATCTTCTGTTTTCAGAAGGACATGTATTAACTGCTAAAAAAAGTTATACTAAAGGACAGAATCCTACGCTCGATATCATCTCGACAATTGATGACGTGGATGTGAAAATAGATGGAGTGGATGTTGGAAAAACTCCACTTAGGTCAATTCCTATGTCTATAGAAAGCACGCATGTGCTGAATTTCGGCAAAAAAGGTTTTGATCCACTTGAGATTGAGATATTTCCAACCGAGCAGTCGGAAAGAGATAAACTCAAAGATATAATTTTGACGCTAGAAATCAATTTATTTGCAAAACCAGTTGAACTAACTGCCCAAAGATGAACATTGTTAAAAAAATACACACTTCGGTAAAACACCCTACATCGATTATTGGGAAAGGGGTCAATTTCCTAGGGGTAGAAATCGCAAGATCTCTTCTTGAACAAGGAGGTTTCGTCATCATCATCGATAGTGAAAGTAACGCTTCACGAAAACTTCTCGATCCTCTCGCAACCTACAAAAACCTTGTAGTTCTAGATTTTAGTGCCATCGCAACTCTATCTGAGGATCTTCGAAGACTTGACTACATTTTCTACTTTGAACACAAGTCAACGGAGCTTGTTGAAAAAATCTCTACTCAGAAGTTCTTGCAAAACTCGAACTATCTCGATGCAATGCTAGACTTGGCCGCCAAGTTTGATTCGAAGTTCTTGCTAACGACTGCAATTCGAGCACATCAATTAAACATTTCAAATGCACAGCTCGAATACAACTATGGTCTCGGAAGCAAATCCAGTCATACTGAATACATGGAGCTTGAGATACAGAGATACGCTGAAAGTCTTGTTCACGAGTACAAAGAAAAAGTGGGAATAAATTCAAGGATCTTGAGGCTAGGAGAGATAATTGGTCGTGGAACTGAGTTTGATCAATCTTCAACTTTGGTTAAACTCATACGTGATGGTCTCGAAGGGAAGGATCTTGTTGTACCCGGTGACGGATTAGAAGCCAATTACTACATACACTATCTCGATGCTGCGTATGGTATTTTGAAAGCTCAGTTCTCAGCAAGTAGTAAAGGAAAGATTTTCACTTTAGCAAACCCAGAAGAAATCACAGTACTGTCTATCGCATATAAACTTCTAGAACTCTTACCTTCAGCAAGAGAAATCAAATTCGACAGCAGTGACGACCAATATCCCCCTTTGATTTTGTATAAACCAGCAGAAAGTCTGCAAAATATTGGTTGGAAACCAAGGATTGGATTTGATAGAGCATTAGTCCAGACGATCGAATATATCCAGGAGCTTCTAGTTATCGAGAAAGCACTAAAGAAAAGCGCGACGGTAGACCTACAAGATAAGAAAAACATGACCGAAAAGATAAAAGATTTCTTTTTTGTCGCTGAGAATGAAACAAAAGAAACAGACGCAGTGGCGAAATTGATAGCAGAAAGGAAAAGACTCGAAATGGCGCGTACAGGTAACATGGTCAGGGCAAATTCTAAGCTAAAAGAAAAAGGACGCCCTAAAAAAAGTCTCAGCCCAGTTGAAAAAGTAGACGTCTTTTTACATGACACATTGTTTGGATTTAGTCGTAGAATTTCTTTTCTGAAAAATGTAACTATTACTGATTTTATAGTTACGGCTTTGCTTTTAACGGGGTTTATCGCAGTTTATTTCTTGCTTGTTTCACCGCTTTTCAGTTTAAGCCGAAACATTTTTGTTGCTAGAAATAATTTTGACAAGATTGAGACTTCAGTCGCAGGCTATAATTTTAAAGAAGCTCAAGAACTAAACCAAAGCTTAAATCGAAATCTCAATTCCGCTCAAGACAGGGTAGAAGATCTACAATACCTATTCACTTTAACGGGGAAAGATCAGTTATATGTTGATACTCAGAGATTTCTCGAAAGCATGATCGAATATTCGCAAGCATATAATGATATCTTCCTAGCGTATATCCCTTTTCAGGATTATGTTAACAATTTCGATCCAAATCTAACATACAGGTTCGGAGAAAGTAAGTTGATAAGCGCAGATGATAATAGTGACCACAAGAAGGATCTAGAAGAACTTTTTGTACAGAGAGGGAAAATTGACGACAGCCTTGCGAGAATAGCGAAAGCAAATCAAGAATCTGAAGTATTCGCTCAGAAATTGCCTGATAGATTCGTAGGTAATGTAACACAACAAAAAGAATCAATGGACACAAAATTCGGAGAATTCAAATTTATTGCAGACTACTACCATCACTGGCCATCATTACTTGGTAAAGACAAACCAGTGAATTATCTCATGTTAGTTCAAGACAATACCAGATACGGCATGTCTGGTGGGGCAGTCGCAGGATATATTGCTTTCACACTCGATAAAGGAAACATCAGAAATATCGAAACTGAGATCATAAATAATCCTACATTTGATAAATCAATAATCACAGAAGAGATACTTTCTGCTATCAATCTAGTATCGAGTAAAGATGTAAATAATGACAATATTGCTTTCTCTGATTTAGCTTCTATCTCTGACACTAATCTATATTTGGATGCTGTAAAACGAAATTATGAAAAGGTAAAGAATACAAAAATTGATATGGTGATCACAACTAATACAACAGCTCTTAGCAGATATCTACAAGTTGGAGGAGAGATTAACTTCCAGCAAATTAACTTTAATGAAGACAATCTCTTAAACAGTGTATCCCTTTTGTCAGACAACGATAATCAGAAAGGGAGAAACGAGGTTTTGATGAATCTTTATGCAAAGAATCTTACTGAGAAACTTAACAACCTTGATACAAGATTAACTGAAATTTCTGAAGTTCTTGGGATGGCGACCGAAA
>CAZZFI010000061.1:0-5240 GCA_964653475.1 uncultured Candidatus Saccharibacteria bacterium
GATGTTCAGGAGAATATTCTTGAAAATCAATATCTATAACTTCTCCTGTTTGTGTCCATGCATACTGAGTAGTATTAAATAACTCTATATAACTCAAGCCTGTTTTTTCTTCTTTTTTCATAGGATTTGCCCAAGGGAAAGTCACCGATTCAATAGTGTTTAATGGTGGAATTTCTGAATTGATGCCATCTCCTCCGACAAGCACCCAGAAAGGATAAGCTATCCTTGTGTTTGACGAAATGATGGGAGTATGCGATTCGTCTAAAAGAACTTTTGTTTCTACTTCAAGTCCATAGTCTTTTAAAAAGTCATTTAAATTGCTTTCAGTTTTATTTAAAAGCGGAGTAGAAGTTGATAGTTGAAGTAGATCTTCGAGGATTAAAACACGCCCTCCTTTGAACATGTACTGTTCGAGTGCGAAAAACTCTTTTTCATCTAAAGCAGTTTTGGGTGCAATAATAACAAGCACTGGAGTATTTTTTGGATCAGGAGTATCTTCTTCTGTCAGATCAAATTCTTCAGTAGTAAAATGCCTATCGAGAAGACTTCTCATTTCTGAGAAACTACTTAAAGTAGATTGTGGAATTAATTGTGATTCATCATCTTCAGAAGAATCTAAAATATTTAGTAATCCGATTACTGATTTTTGGTCTTTCGTTAATTTGAGAATTCTCGAAATAGACTCGTATTCTAAATTATCAATTGATGAAATCACAGGTATCGATTCCACTTCACTCTCTGCAACAAAAGCGATTCCAAGAAAACCTTGAGCAACAGAAAACTTATCATCTTGGAATTCACTATACTGTATTTGTCTGATTCCTCTAGTCATAGCAGAAGTTTCGAAACTACTATCTGAAGAGTTTTTGATATCAAGCTTTACCTTTCCGTTTGATGCTTTTTCGAATTCCTCTAACATATCCATAACCGTTTGTTTTGGTTCAAGCAAGTTTGGAGGGGTGTTGTCTGAAAAGTACACTTCGATAACCACATCTTCAGATAATTCCGAGAGGATTGATTTAGTTTCGTTTTGTAACGAAAATAATTGTCCATCTGTTAAATCTAGTCTCAGGAAATAACTTCGGGATAAGTAATTCAAAACAACAAGAAGAATCAACAGAACAAAAAATACAACTTTCTTCGAAAAGAATCGTTTATAGTTGTTTCTTGTGAGCTTGTTTTTTGACAAGTCTGGTTTTCGGATATTTATTTTTGGTAAGTTTAGTTTAATTCTCATCTTCCTTGCTTTTGTATCCTTTTAAAACTAATCAATATCAAAACAAACGATATTATCATTATCGATAAATAGTAAATGATATCTCGACTATCGATCACTCCTTTTGCAATTGATCTAAAATGTACTCCGAGTCCTAGAAATTCAAAAACACTAACTAAGGTACTTGGGATATATCTCAACACTTCGGCTTCTCCAATGAAATACAAAATTGCCATAACAAATGCTGATAAAATAAATGCTATTATCTGGTTTTTAGTGTTAATTGAGATTACAAGCCCAAGTAAAATATAAGCACTAGAAAGTATTAAAAGTCCGAAATACGCAAGGACTGTTTGTCCGATGTCCGGATTACCAAGTCTAACTATTGTAAATAATGAGGGTAGAGTAGTGATTAACATTAAACAGACCATTGCCAAATTCGACAAAAATTTTCCAAAAATAATTTGCATATTAGTAACTGGTAAGGTCACAAGGACTTCAAAAGTTCCACTTTTGAGTTCATCAGCAAAACTTTTCATTGTTAGCGCGGGGATGAAAACGATAAGTAAAACTGGAATGAATTCAAAAAGCTTCCGAAGACTTGCCTGATTTTCCACAAAAACAAAGTTTCCGAAATATACTCCAACAATCAAAGCGAAAACCCCGATTATCACGTAAGCTATCGGTGTAGAAAAATATTCTATAAGTTCTTTTTTGGTGATAATCAAAACTTTTTTCATTATTTAGTTAACTCTTTGAATAAATCTTCCAAATTACTTGCTTGTTTATGTAGTTCTCGAAGTAACCATTTATTTTTTACTGCTGTTTTGAAAATTTCCAAATCTATCCGACTATCTTCTTTCGTTATAATTTCATACTTATAAAAGTCTTTTTTGGTCGCGACTAAATTTATTTTCTCAACTCCTTTTATTTTTTCAAGTATTGGACTTGCCTTCGCTATAGGAATATTAATCTCAAGATCAATCGTTGCACTTTTGGACAACCTGAAACTGATCTCTTTTGCACTTCCTTTCGCAACGATAGAACCTTTATTTATTATGATGAGTTCATTTGCAATATTTTCGACTTCTGATAAAACGTGCGAACTAAATAGTATCGTTTTTTCCTTACTGACATTTTTAATTAATTCAAGGATTTCTTCTTTCTGATTTGGATCAAGCCCAGTTGTAGGTTCATCAAGAATAAGATACTGCGGATCTCCAATCAACGCTTTGGCAAGACCAACTCTTTGTTTGTAACCTTTGGATAACTCTCCTATTTCTTTAGTTAAAACTTGGGTTAATCCACACTCCACAGCAATAACTTTTATTTGATCTTTTGAGGCTTGTTTCATTTTCCCTATATAAGAAAGAAATTCGTCAACTCTCATGTTCTCGTAAAGAGGGTTATTTTCTGGGAGATATCCGGTTTTTTTTATAATCGCTAGTTTAGAGGTGTCTAAGCTTTTGCCATCATATAGAACTTCTCCGTCATCACTTTCAAGCACGCCTGTCATTATACGCATTGTTGTTGTTTTTCCTGCGCCGTTTGGTCCGAGGAAACCATAGATAGTACCTTTGTTTAGCTCGAAACTTACATCATCTAGAGCAACTGTATTCCCGAAAGTTTTAGAGAGTTCTTTTACTTTAATCATATAAACTAATTTGGTATTGATCCAGATTATAACCAGATCGAAATTTTATTTGCAATAATATTTGACAAGTTGATGAGTCCAGAGATACTATATGAATAGTCATTCATATATCTGTGTCGGAAGTAGTTCACAAAAAAACAATACTACTAAAGCTACTTGCTGATCCGTCCAGGTTCAAGATTCTAGAATTGTTGCAGGATTCGAAAGGAAAGTTATGTGTGGGAGATATTGCTGAAAAAACAAAAAACTCTCACTCGGCAGTTTCTCATCAACTTGCAAAATTAGAAAATGCAGGAATTGTTAGACCAACAAGAAAAGGTCAACAAATTTGTTATGTATTACAAGAAAATGAGGAAACAGAGATACTCTTGAAAATTATGAAGACTTTAAGCACGAAAAACCTTTACACAAATTGATATTTTATTTATTAGACCAATTCGATGATAGTAACAGACGATAATTACAAACAAGAAATCTTAGATTTTCAAGGTGTCGCAATTGTAGATTTTTGGGCACCATGGTGTGGACCTTGCAGAATTCAAGGCCCCATTATTGAAGATGTCGCAGAAAAATACAAGACTAACCCTTCGGTTAGAGTAGCAAAACTCGATACTGATGAAAATCCTCAAGTAGCAATGGGGAATCAAATATTCAGTATTCCTACACTTATTTTCTATAAAAACGGAGAAATCGCGGAAAAGTTTGTAGGACTTAGAAGCCAAGAAGATATCGAACAAAAACTAGAAGAGCTTCTTCAATCACCTTAATAATCAATTTAAATATTTGTGTATTTATTAATCAGAAAAGTTGACCTGATTATCCTACTTGTTAGTTCAACCAACACAGCATATAATTAGTCAATTCTTATAACACGAATATTGGATACAAAATACAAACTTAACAAAGATCCATACAAAGGCACGAGAGATTTCTATCCTCAAGACATGTTTATACGAAACTACATTTTCTCAGTAATGAGATCCGTTTCGGAAAAGTATGGATATAGCGAATACGATGCTTCAATCATAGAGGAAACTGCGCTTTATTCTGCAAAAAGTGGTTCAGAGATTGTTAATGAACAAACTTACTCTTTTCAAGATAGAGGTGGAAGAGAAGTCACTATACGCCCAGAAATGACTCCGACAGTAGCAAGAATGGTTGCAAGAAAAAGACAGGAGTTGAGCTTTCCATTACGCTGGTATTCAATCCCTAATCTTTTGAGATACGAAAAACCCCAGAAAGGAAGGCTCAGAGAACACTGGCAATTAAATGTCGACATTTTTGGAGTTGAGTCAGTTGAAGCTGACGCAGAAGCTATCTCTATGGCCTTCGAAATTATGACCGAATTTGGTGCAAAGCCCGAAAATTTCGAGATCCGCATAAACAACCGCAAACTAGTAAATTACCTCTTTAAAGACTATCTCGCACTTAATGCTGATAGTGTTTATCTAATTACAAAACTTATCGACAAAAAAGAAAAAATGTCTCCTCAAAACTTTTATGAAAGTATAAAAGTAATTGCAGGAGAGAAGTCAGATGAAATTATTAAACTAATAGAAGTTAGAAGCCTCGAAGAATTCCCAGAAGACATGAAAAATACCAAAGGATATTCTGACATTTCTGATTTATTTAGACTTCTTTCTGAAAAAGGGGTTACTAACTTCAGGTTCATACCTTCGCTTATGAGAGGTTTTGATTATTACACTGGAAATGTTTTTGAAGTTTTTGATAATTCACTAGAGAACAACCGATCGCTTTTCGGAGGAGGACGCTACGATGACTTAGTTGGGATTTTTGACACAGAAAGTGTTACAGCTTTTGGCTTTGGAATGGGTGATGTAACAATCAGAGACTATCTGGAAACTTATAATCTCCTACCTACTTACATCTCAAAAACTAAGGTCTATATTTGTAAAATTGATGATAACCAGTCAAAATTTGTCGACGAATTAGCAAAATTCCTTAGACAATCGGGAGTTACCGTAGCTGTTGACTACACAGACCGTAAACTTCCCGCGCAAATCAAGACAGCTGAAAAACAATATATTCCTTATATCATCTGTGTAGGAGAAGATGAAGTTAGCACAAAGACCTTCAAGTTAAAACACCTAGATTCCAGGACTGAACAAGAAGTTAGGTGGGATGATTTGCCAAGTGTGTTAAAATAATTAAGTAAATTTTTTTAGAACCTACAGTGAATAGATTTGAACATAAGAGTAATAAGAACAGGTATATAAT
Organism: uncultured Candidatus Saccharibacteria bacterium; assembly: GCA_964653475.1. Lineage (GTDB taxonomy): Bacteria > Patescibacteriota > Dojkabacteria > B142 > OLB20 > JAJTYI01. The sequence continues at coordinate 5,109 of CAZZFI010000061.1, forward strand.
AAATTCAAAGCCCAAAACACCTCATATAAAACTCGCAACATTGTCCGGGAATAACGAAGTAGGGCGTAACTGCTCATTTTTAGAAGACCGAAGCACTATTATTATTATTGATGCCGGACTTTCATTTCCAGA
>CAZZFI010000062.1:0-5208 GCA_964653475.1 uncultured Candidatus Saccharibacteria bacterium
TTTTTGGAAGGTGGTTTCAAAAACTGTATAAGGCTCAGAACAGACGATGAATTGGTAAAACAGCTCCAGTATATAAACAGGTCTTGGATTGAAAACGTTATCGAAAAAAGGTTAAAATCAACTACATTAATAAATAGTTAAAATGGCAACTGACAAAGGAGGCTACGAAAATGTGGTCAATATTTCTGTTAGCGGTTGGAGCGGAAGCGGAGCTACATCACTCGCACTACTCCTTACAAACCTTTTCGAATATAAATATCTTCACCTGGGAAGCGTTTTCAGATATCTCGAAAGTAAAATGGGACATAGTTCGGAAGGTTTTAGCAGACCCAAATTTGACGCTTATATTGAACCGATTATTGGTCCAACAGTAGACAGATATCGTGATTACAAAATATTAGAAGGAGATGGATATATTACAGACTCAGATATTGGGACTTTTTTGATCGGAAAGCACCCTAAAGTATTCTCTATTTTTCTTACAAGTGATTTTGAAGAAAGAGTAAAAAAAGTAATTAAAGATCAAAGAAACGATGCAGCCTTGGTGTTGGAAGAAAGAGATAGGGTAAATAGAGATTTTTTCTTAGATTTGCATAACATTGATATTTTTGATGAAGAACTGATTAAAAGAAAGTTTAACTACGTCATAGATAACACTCACGTAAGTCTAGAAGCTGAAGTCCGAATGGTTATTGAGAATTTGCAAACAATAAACCATTTTAAATCTGCTTTTGATCTCAAAGATATAGATAATAGGGTAGACGAGGAAGTTGAAAATTTCGCACTACTTGGGAAGGACGGATACAAAGAAAAATTATCGAAGAAAAAACTCATATTCACTGCAACGGAAATTATCAAAGACATCTGTCAGCAATTTCCAGAAGACGTTGCAGAATATCCAGAAAATATCCAGAAGTTGTTTTTAGGACAAAGCTGACCCTCCGTAAAGTTCTATTACCCTTTTGTGAGCTTGCCACTCAGCAGTGTCATCAAGAGGTTCGAGTTTGATACTTTTCTTGTATTTATTCTCTAAAGCTAATCCAATAATCAGATCTGCTAAATGAGGGTTTTTAGGTAAAAGAGATCCGTGAGTATAAGAGCCAAAAATGTTTTTGTATCTAGCTCCTTCAATCCCTTCTTTTGCGTTATTTCCAAATCCAACAATAGTTTTTCCTATTGGTTTCACCCTGTCTGATTCGAAATATGTCTGTCCGCTATGGTTTTCAAATCCAACTATATAGTCTGAAAACTCACCTTTATAATAATTTCTGATTTCGTCTTTGATTTTGGGAGAGATTTTAGTAATAAGATTTCCTAAACATCTTTCTTCTAGTGCTGAACCTGGAGCTTTGGTTGTTACAGGTAGAATTTCAAGACCTTTGATTTCTCTAGCTCCTGCGTCAATAAATTCATTTCCAAAAAGCTGAAAGCCGCCACAGATAAGTAAAAAGACTTTGTTACCCTCTACTTCCTTTTTGATAAATTCTTGTTTATTATTTCTGAGATCTTCAAAAACTGCGTACATGTCGTTGTCTTGTCCACCACCCATAAAATATATATCTCCTTTAGATTTTGTAATATCATCACTAAATCCAAGACTTTGTTTTTCGAAATTTATCCCCCTCCAAGTGCATCTTCTCTCCAGAGTTATAATGTTTCCCATATCCCCATAAATATTCATCTCCTCAGGATAAAGGTGTATTAGTTTTAGTGAATATTTTGCGTCGGACATTGTTATACGTTAAGAGAGTTACCTGTAATTAATTTCCTAATACCAAGCATCGCGGTATAAGTAGAAAGTACGTAAAAATCGCTCGATTTACTGTTTCCAATGTATTCTAAAAGTATATTCAAATCTTCTAGGAGAAGAACGTTAGTATCAGAACTTGCAACATGAAAACTACTATTGTCAGGTTGACTTTTTAGATCATGAGAAGCGTATTTAACACGGTTCATCATATCGGTTGCTCTCAAGCCTGAACATAGTATTGTTCTCGGTTTGATCTCGGATAACATCTCAACATTACTATCCCATATCCAAGAAACATCTTTCCCATCAGCGACGTTGTCGTTTAGAACAAGAGCTATTTGTGGGCGATTAACAAATTTTAAAAGGTCTAAATTCAAATTAAATCCAACGGGGTTTTTCACAAGTAAAAGATGTACTCTTGTTTCTCCGACATTCAAGATTTCTCCTCTGCCAAAAGCGGGAGTTGTTTTCTGGATAGAATCAAGTATCTTTTTGTTATCAATTCCAATTATATCAGCTGAAACTATAGCTCCGAGAGCATTGTAAACATGATAATATCCTGGTAACTTAAGTGTGACAAGATCTTTTCCAAATATAAAACATGTTGTGAGATCGTTATTGATTTTAAGTTCACTCGCTTTGTAACCTGTGACTATTTCTTTTGAAGTGGAAGCACCTTCATACTTGAAGGTATTTTTAAGCGGATCGTCTATTCCAAAAAAGTGTACAGATTTGTTTTTAGAAGTATCTATACTACTTACTCTCGGATCATCCGCATTTAACACAATATGGCTTTCTGGAGAATCATAAATAGCGTTCTGGATAAATTTCTGAGTTCTATCAATCTCTCCGTAAGCATCAAGCTGATCTCTATATAGATTTGTCACAACGATTTGGTCTGGTTTTAGGAGTTTTGTTAGTTTAGGAATCGTTGCTTCTTCAACCTCAAAAACTGCATATTTAGAGTTACCTCTCCCAAAAATATCACTCTGATTAAATATCTCTGAGATTATTCCTCTTAGTAAATTTGATCCGCTACGATTTTGGAGAACTCCACCTTCCTTATCTAAAATGTCAGACAACAATGTTCGTGTGGTGGTTTTTCCATTAGTTCCGGTGATAAGAATTGTATAAGGGGACTTTTCCAGGATATAGGGGATTGCGAAAGAAAAGTACTTCTCTATCAAGAGACCCGGCAGAGCAGTACCTCTGCCGTGTCCACTTGCTTTGAGAACAATAGTTAATAACTTCGTAAACCAGTTTAGGCTGGCGTAAACTAAAAACATGTATTTTATTTTTTATCTACAACTTCTCCTTCTTCAGTACTATCGTCATCATTGGGTTTATCCTCTGTCTTGTCGTTTCCTTCGGTCTTTGTTTCGTTTTCGCTTGCCTGTTTGTACATCTCCGCTCCTTTTTCCTGAAGTTTTGTAGAGAGATCTTTTATTTTATCTTTAATCTCGTTTATATCAAAATTTTCCTTCGAAACAGCTTCTTTAAGATCGTCAGACTTTTCTTTGAGTTCTTTTTTGTCATCTTCGGAAATCTTATCTTTCATCTCGTCTACAAACTTTTCTACTTGGAAGACTAAACTCTCAGCTTCAATCTTTGTTTCAGCAACTTCTCTTTGCTTTTTATCTTCTTCCGCATGTTTTGCAGCTTCTTTTACAAGGTTGTCAACCTCACTGTCGTCCAGTTGAGTGGAAGCTGTGATTGTAATAGACTGTTCCTTTCCAGAAGCTTTGTCTTTAGCTGTTACATTTAGAATCCCGTTCGCATCGATTTTGAAAGTTACTTCAATTTGTGGAACACCTCTAGGTGCAGGTGGGATGTTGTCTAAAATAAACCTTCCAAGAGTTTTGTTGTCTTTGGCCATTTCACGTTCTCCTTGCAACACGTGGATTTCTACACTTGTTTGATTATCGCTTGCGGTCGAAAATATCTGCGATTTCTCAGTTGGAATTGTAGTATTTCTTTCAATCAAAGGCGTTCTGATATTGCCCAGAGTCTCGAGTCCGAGTGTTAGAGGAGTTACATCAAGTAGAGTGATATCACTAACACTGGAGTCTCCAGCTAGAACTGCACCTTGGATTGCGGCTCCGATAGCAACAACCTCGTCGGGATTAACTCCTTGATGAGGATCTTTTCCAAAGAACTCTTTTACTTTTTTGACAACAATCGGCATTCTTGTCATTCCACCGACCATCACAACATCGTCGATCTCTTCCTTTTTGATTTCTGCGTCATCAAGAGCCTTTTTGACAGGAACCATTGTCTTGTCAACAAGATCTCCGATCAATTTTTCGAGATCTGCGCGAGTTATGTCAATTCGCATATGCTTAGGTCCTTTTGCGTCTGCAGTGATATACGGTAGATTGATTTCTGTTTTTTCAGAAGAAGAAAGTGTAATCTTTGCTTTCTCGGCAGCTTCTTTTAGTCTTTGTAGAGCAGCAGGGTCTTCTTTGAGATCAATTCCCTGGTCCTTCTTGAAATTATCAATTAACCAATCGATAATTTTTTGATCAAAGTCATCTCCTCCGAGGTGAGTATCTCCGTTTGTAGACTTCACTTCAAAAACTCCATCTCCTATCTCAAGAATCGAAATATCAAAAGTTCCTCCTCCTAGATCATAAACTGCAATAGTTTTTTCTCCTTTTTTGTCTAGACCATAGGCTAGAGCAGCAGCAGTTGGCTCGTTAATAATCCGTTTTACTTCTAGTCCAGCAATTTTCCCTGCATTTTTTGTAGCCTGTCTTTGTGAGTCATCAAAGTATGCAGGAACTGTGATGACAGCTTCTTTAATCTCTTCTCCAAGATATGCTTCTGCATCCGCCTTAATCTTTGCTAAAACTTTTGCGCTAACTGCTTCAGGAGGTAACCATTTATCACCAAATTCAATTTCGACTCCACCTTTAGAACTTTTTCTAAGTTCGAATGGTAATAGTTTTACATCTCGCTGTACTTCAGGATCGTCCCACTTTCTTCCTATAAGACGTTTTACTGAATAGAAAGTCTGTTCGGGGTTAGTCACCATTTGGTTTTTGGCAGTAATACCAACCAATACGTCCGAATTATCGCTGTTAATTGCGATTACAGAAGGAGTTGTTCGACCACCTTCCTTGTTTGTTACGATCTCTGGATCTCCACCACTCGCAAATGCGACACATGAATTTGTAGTTCCGAGATCAATTCCTATGATTTTACTCATCTTAGTAAATTAATAAATAATAATTTATTTCGATACGATAACCCTGGCAGGTTTGTATACTTTGCCAGTGTTAGAATGTTTATATCCGATTTGGTCAACGTGGATAATTGTATTTGGATGTTGTTTTTCTCCTGATGATATAGTGCTCAGTGCCTCCATATACTCTGGATCGAAATTGTCACCAGGTTTGGCAGAAATTTCTTCTAGACCTTGTTCACGAAGGATTGATTTTAGTTTATCCTCTATAATT
>CAZZFI010000063.1:0-5114 GCA_964653475.1 uncultured Candidatus Saccharibacteria bacterium
AAGATTTTCAATAAGGTCCTCCCGTCCATGCCTGCCATGGAATGAATAATGAAGTCCTCCGTTTGTATAGAATTTGCTACCAGATTCTGTAGCAGGGTCGATAACGTTTGTAAGTAAATACACCAGCTCTTGAGGGAGCAATTGCCCATCTTCTGTGACAATCTCTCCTTGTGGAGGTACAGCTAGGGTAGGAGTAGCTATGGGTGGTTCCGGAATGAATGCAGGAGGAAGAGAACCTTGTCCATTGGGGGTATGTTGTATTCCTTCGACTTGCTTATTATTCCCGGGACTGCAAGCAACGAATAAAGCTAAGAGGCCCGCCAGAGCTAGCATATTAAGATGAGTTTTAACCCGTTGATTTGGACTTACTTCCATTATAAAAAAAATAACCCACCTATTTATATCACAGATATATATTTCCGTGTTGGGGGGTTATATTCTGCTAGTTGTTAACACAAGTATATAGATGTTCTAAAAATGGTTAATTTCCAGAGAGGTGTTGGATAAACTTATCTAGCGTGTAATTCATTCGTTATTGCAAAATATGGGAATTGGGATTTTATCGGAATCAGGCAGAGTAACTCATAATTTCCCACGCGAGGAGTCCTCCCTTGAGACCGAAAACTTCTTTGAAGCCGGCTTTTTGCATAGTCTCTAGAACTACTTTTGTATTACTTCCAGTTCGACAGTATATGAAGTATGGGAGGTTTTTGTCTAATTCTTCTAGTTTTTTTTCAAAGTTTGATGAATAAAAATCCAGGCTAACTGCATTGTCTATTTGGTCATCTGCATATTCTTGAGGAGTTCTAATGTCTAGGAGTATTCCTTTTTTGTCTTCAAGCAAAGATTTGAAGGTCGTAGGATCAAGCGAAGTAAAGTTTAACGATGTAGTAATCATATTTGTATATTAAAACTAATTCTAAGAAGTTTGGGCAAGACGCTGTTTAAGTTCTCTAGATTTTTTAATTCTCACTAGCCAGCCATATAGATGAGTTAGGATCACAGAGGTTATCATTATCCAGAAAAGGATTTGCATAACCGTATTTTCTAGAATGAAGTACCCTGTCCAAGCGTGAATGATAACTGCGAGATAAGCGACATAGATCATGTAGTGGAGTTGCTTCCAGCCGTTTACTTTCAAAAAGATTTTTTGAGGGAAAGACCATGGTGCTGTTGCTAAAGCAAATAATGTGAAAACTACGGCAAATATGGCTTGTCTTGGTTCAAACGAGATGAATCCTTGCATGACTAATCCAAAAGTATAGATTAAATAAAACAACAAAAAGCCAGTATGTAGAAAGTTATAAGATTTGAGAGACATCTTGTGCTGAAAATAATTCATAGAGGTTAAAGCCATTATTCCTAAAATCATGAGCGCACTTGTCCCAAAGAAGTTGGAGCCGACTGCGTATAGATCCGATATTTCGACATTGTAATAATTTTTTATAATAAAATTTGCATGAATAAATGCGAGCAAAAATACTGAAACTCCAACGTGCCTTCTATGTTTTAGGTATGGAGCAAATCTCTTACTTAGTTTTGCAATAGGCCCCATGATCAATGCGATATTGAGAAGTGTAAAAGCGGTAAAAGCAGTAGTTTGTGCAAGGTGTCTAGAATCAGATAAAGCAGGGTAGAGAAGCATATGGCTAAACATGTTTAGTGCAGTCAATGTGATAAGCAATAAGTCAACATAGTTTCTCGCAAGTAGTGCCAGAATGGCAAGAATCATCAAAAGAAGCCAGAAGAGGTCTAGGGTTGGGCGAAGCATGGGCGCCAATACTGCGTATGATATCAAAAAGAATATAGTTAGATAAACTTGTACTTTTTTCATGGTTTGTTAATCCACTTATATTGCTTTGGATTATATGCGTATTTTTCGAAGTTCGTTTTCGTTAGCTCAAAATCAGGTTTTGATTGCAAGTATTCTTTCATGAAATTTTGTGCCTCTGTTTGAGATACTTGGCCGTCTTGCTCCAAGAAGTTGTCATTAAGTTTAACTATTTTAGCAGTATGTTTAACTTTTTCGCTATCTCCAAGAAACACAGTAAGTTTGAAGTAAGGTTTAGTATTAAATGATTGTATTTCAAGGAGATTAAGAGTAGATTCAAATCTATTCCCGCTAGTGGTAACTATCCCGAAAATTTCTATATTAGATTTGGTCCAGACTCTTATTGTGTCGGAGCGATTTGCTTCGTTTCCGAATACCTTTACACCATGATTGAGATCTTTGCGGACTTTTCGCACTAACTCAGAAATCGATTCGGCAGGTAGGTTGTTTACTACGACAAGATCACTCATATAATTATGGCGAAGGAATCAAAATTGTGAAATCTTCTTTGTTCAATCTATAACGAAGGTAGTTTGCACCATCAAGTAGGGTAAAGCCAGATTGTTCAGATAGATACCTTGAAGTTTCTGGATGTTTCCCTTGCGAGAAATCAAGAACAACTACCTGTCCCATATCTTTTATCTCTTGTGATGTATTAATCTGATATTTACTGCGTGTGAGGTTTACTGGCGGTTGTGAGTTTTCGAAATTTATATAATCTGGATTATCAAAGAATAACTTTCCTTGAGAATATGACGCTGCATAAGCGAAGGTGTTCGCTTCTTCAGCAAAGACTGCAGAGTGTTCGATGATACTTTGTATGAGCGAATGTACTTTGCAGAATTCGTTTCCAGGACATTCTTTCCAGTGTGTCGGAATCATGTAATACGGTCCGCCAGGTCTGTTGTGGGGTTGTTTGTTTAAGTATCTTTCGTTTCCACCAAGGTTCGGGTCGAGAACTATATTTACAATGCCAGAAAGATCTACTTTCTCGATCAAATCGAGTCCTGCGATAATCTCTTTCAGAGTAACTTCGCTAATTAAGGTTTTTTGTTTGTAGATTTTGTAGAGGTCTGAGATTTTTCCAGGGTCAAGTAGCGTATCTGATGAAATTACTCTTCTCATGACAGCTTCGATAACTATCTGCTGTCTTCTAGCTCTCCCGAAATCTGTTGTTAATTGTCTTACCCTTACGTATTTTAAAGCGTCTTCTCCTGTTAAGAATATTCGACCTTTTTTGAAATATACGTTTTCCCATCCGTAGTCATTGTATGGATATACATCCCAAACATCAGTTGGGTTATCGACATATATTCCTTTTTCGCCAGTCTCGGGGTTTACTTCTCCAACGGCGTCTATTGCTTCAACAAAGCTTTCTAGGGTTATAAAAACATGATATTGAACAGAAATTCCGGTGACTGATTCAACAGTTTGTTTTAGTTCTTCAATTCCTCGTCCTGGGCAGTTCGCATTTTCAGTTTTATCATAAATCCAGTGAATACTTCCGCTAAACTTCAGACAAGATTCTCTAAAATCTACCCCGAGGTCTCGAGGAATGCTTATCATTGTAAGTTCGTTTTTGTTGTGATCGTAGACTATTTGGATAATTGTGTCGATGTTTCTTGTCCCTGCTTGGCCTTGAGGTTTGGTGCTTCTGAATTCACCATTTTCGAATACTATGTTCCTTGTGTCGATTCCAGCGACAAGGACAGAAGTAACTCCATCATCGTTTTGGAGTTCCAGATCTACAAATTTGTTAACCAAGTTAGTTCCGGAAGATACAATTCTGACAAGACTCGAACCTGAGCCTCCCTGAATAACAAAATGATCAACGAGAAAAAAAGCACAAAAAGAAAAAACAAAAAGAAAAGTGTACAAAATAAACTTTGAACGTTTGCGTAGACTTTGTTTCTTCTTTGTTTCGTTGAGATCGATTTTGTACACGTGATTTAACTAACAGAGTTTACTAAGGATAGCACAGCAATCATGGTCAATCCAATTCCTTGGTGGAGTCGGTTTGGAGATGCTTTACAAGAATCGCGATCATCGTCGAGATTAGGGCGAGATTTTTAATGATATATTGTCCTTCGAGTGATAGTACAAAAGGGAATCTTATAAAAATGCTGCCATGCAGTGTTATAAGAGGTGTAAAAGTCCCGAACATATGAATGAGAAAAACCCAGAAAGCGATTTTGGTAAGTCTCGGAATCAGAAACATAACTCCTAGAACTACTTCCCAAATTCCAAGAAATATAAAAAAGGGCTCTCTAGGAAGGAAAGGTACAGAGTCTGCCACTAGATCGGCAGCAGGACTCGAGTCAAAGGGTTTGAGAATCCCAAACCATATATAGATTACTGCCATAGATATTCGCAGAAACCAGTTATGGTGATTAATTAGAAATGTATAAATATTTTTCTCGAAAGTTCTCAGAAACATTTTCTACGAGTAATTAATTAGCACAGCTAATTATAGTTTAAACTGGAACAGATATGAAGTTGTGTAAATTGCCATATGAAAGAACCCTGAAGATAAAAAGTGCGCCCATAATAGAGTGATAGTTTGCTGAGTGGGGTCTTTCCTGATATCATAAAATGTATCCATTTTACTTCTTAAATCACTTCCATGCTGAAGTCATATAAAAGGGCCCTCTGTGCAGGGATGTTGTTGCTTTTCGCGATGGCGCCACTATGGGTGTCAAACGCTTTAACTATCGAGAACCTCGACAAGAAAGAGAACCATGTTGTTGTTAATGATGTCGAAGAAGATCTCATGATTCTAGACGGAAACAACGTAACTGTCGAAGGAGATGTAAATGGAGATCTGATTGTGTTTTCAAATAAAGTGGTTGTCACGGGAAATGTAGAAGGAAATGTTTATGCGATGGGTAGTGAAGTTGATGTGCGAGGGATGGTAGGGAAAAGTTTATATGCAGTCGGAGGAACAGTAATGGTAAACGGAGAAGTTATGAGGGATGCTTTCTTGGGTTCAGAAAGAGTGACGGTAAATGGAACAGTAATTGAGGATTTAAACACTCTTGCAGGAAAAGTGACTATTAACGGAAATGTTGGTGACGGATTGAGAGTAGGGGCAAGTGATGTCGAGGTTAATGATAGTGTTGGAGGCGATGCTCTTCTTTTAGTTAATAGATTTCTAATCACTGGTTCAATCGGCGGAAATGTTTATCGATCAGAAGATGTGATTATGCATTCACCCGACTTTGGAGACTTCTCTAAAAGCATAAATTGGAGTTTCGGGCTTAGAGACTTGTTTATCGCAAATTTG
>CAZZFI010000064.1:0-5110 GCA_964653475.1 uncultured Candidatus Saccharibacteria bacterium
TTAAAAGAGAAAGACGGACTAATCTTTTTCCATTTCAGAACGGATAGGCAGTACCAATTAACAAAAAGAATCTTAGATGAGAAAATTCCCAATTTAAGCGTTACGTCTTTCGTAAGAGCGAGTGAAGAGTTTAAGTCAGTCAATATTGCATTTCCTAGAAACGAGATTAACGGGACTGTCGCTGAAGTGATTTCTGAGAGTGGACATTCACAACTTCATGTTACTGAAACTGAAAAATTCCCTCATTTAACATATTTTCTGAATGGACAAAGAGGAAACGTATTACCAAAAGAAGATTGGAAGATGTTTGAATCTAATAGATACGTAAAACCAAGATATGCACTTGAACCTACAATGCGAAATTATGATATTGCGAAACATATAACAAATGCGATTGCTGAAGACAGCTACGATTTTATCGTTGCAAACTTCAGTAGTCCCGACATGGTTGGTCATACAGGAAATTACAATGCTGCAGTTGTTTCTGCAGAATCAGTAGATTACTGCCTCGGCAAAATCTATGAATCTATAAGTGATAAGTTAGATAAGTATGTTCTACTAGTGACAGCAGATCATGGAAATTCTGAAATAATGTGGGATTATCAAAATAATCAGCCTCACACTCAACACACACTATCTAAAGTGCCGTTTATACTTGTTGGCGACCTAGAAGTGAAGCTCGACCGTGCAGAAAGTTTGATTGATATAGCACCGACAATCTTGCACTTAATGAAGCTCGAGAAGTCCAGTCAGATGACTGGTGAGTCGTTGATTATTTAATCTCGTTTTATTCCTTGTACGCGTAGAATAAAAAAAAGAAGTGTCCCAATAGATTGGACGGTAGCTGCGATATAGGTCAACGCGGCAGCAGAGAGAACTTTTTTAACTCCGGGTAGTTCTTGAGGAAGTAAAATTTGTTCTGCTTTGAGCATACGAAGAGCTCTCTGACTAGCGTCGATTTCGATAGGGAGAGTAACAAGACTAAACACGGTTGTTCCAGAGAAAAGAACAATTCCGATCCAAGCAAGATTTGCTGCACCAAGGATAATACCCAAAACAAGCAAAAAGTAACCTATACTAGTCCCTATATTGATAGTTGGAACCAATGCAGTTCTCAGACGAATTAACACGCTTCCTGTTTGATGTTGTTCGATATGTCCTAATTCATGAGCTGCAATCCCTACTGATGTGATAGAGGGGTTTTGTGCAATCTCTTTTGAGAGAGTTAGAGTATGCGTAAGAGGGTTGTAGTTATCACCTAATTTGTGAGGAGTTAGAGCTAAATTTATATCAAAGTTTCTGCTGTTAACTATTTTCTCAACAGTCTGAGCCCCATTAAAACCGCTAATAGGTTTTTGTTTATGGTATTTATTGGTCCAGATAGATAGCAGAATTTGCGCTAAAATTCCTATTGCTAGTGCAGGTAGCGCAAAAATAAAGTAAAGTGGATCAAAATAAGGAACAAACATCAAAGGAATCTAATAATTTAATGTATTTTATTATAACAAATTTGGCTATGCTGATGGATTGAGATCAAAAACTCTGTTAGAATGTACTTTCTAAATTTATTTTCTTCTTTTTCTATATCCATGAAAAATTTAAATTCAACAGTTGTGCTGATTGGATCCGTACTAATAGGAGTCCTTCTTTTCGCCGGGCTAATTTTCTACATGAAATCCAACAAAACCCCAGAAACTGCAACTTTGCCTATTAATTTTGAAGAATTCGCAGACTTCCAGTGTCCAGCTTGCCAGGCGTATGAACCCATGGTCAAAAAGCTTGTGAGTGAATTCAGTGAAGATGAAGTAGTATTCAATTACAGACACCTTCCGTTGACTCAAATCCATCCACATGCATATAACGCTGCTATTGCTTCTGAAGCAGCAAGAGAACAAGGAAAATTCGCCGAATACGCAACACTTCTTTATGAGAACCAACAAAATCTAGAAGATGAAGATTTACTGAAATACGCTGAGCAGTTGGAGCTTGATATGGATAAGTTTAAAGCGGATTTAGAAAAATCTGAACTAAAAGAAAGAGTGGATAATGACATGAAAGAAGCTGACTCTAGAAACTATCAGAGCACCCCAACATTTGTTGTAGATGGGAAAAGAATCTCTATAACTACAAATCCTGAAGAACAACTCAGAGATGCAATCCAAAAAAGAATTGATCTAGCTAAATCTCAGCAAGATCAACAGTCTGAATAATTTATTATAAGAACAACATAATGAAGCAAAATTTTGTAATAATTGGAATCACCGGTATAGGTAAAACATACTTGGAACTTCAGTTACAACAAAAGCACGGCTTCTACCCTTGGCCTAAATATACAGATAGACCAGATCTAAGAAAAGAAGAAGAAGGAACAACTAATATCGTTCAGGTCACTCCAACCCAATTTCAAGAAATGCTCCCAGATTTTGTCTATACTATGACTTATCTGAATGTTCACTATGGGTGGAAACGTCAAGATTATGCAGAAAACCGGGATAAAAATATTACCCTTGCGATGCTTCCAGATAACCTGCCAGAGTTTATGGTTAGAGTTCCAGGATTTATGCCAATTATGTTAAATATTGACCTCGATAATTTCGGATTGATAGAAAAACGAGTCAAAACGAGAGAAGACTTTGATAATCTTCCACCAGAAAAACAAAAAATTGTTAACGAAAAAGTACAAGAACGGTTAATTTCTGCCAGATATGATCTCGAAAGATTTCCTTTTTACCAGAATCTAGTAAATAAATACGGAGGTAAAGTATTTTCGATAAAAGATGATACTACTATCGGGAAAGAAGTTATTCCGTTCATATTGGAGAACACTGAGAAGAAAAACAAAAAAAGTATGATCAGTATTGTGAGCAAATACCGTTAATTTGTCTTAATGGAAGACAATCTACTTATCACCTACAAAAAACTCCTTGCAGAGTTTATCCCCTTTAAGACAATCTCTACTCTTGACTCAACTAAAGAAGTTGAAAAAGCTGTAAAGTGGCTTGAAAGTTTATTTAGCCAGTCGGGATTCGAGACTAAAATTGTTCGGGGTTTTGATAATCCTGTGATAATAAGTAGCAAAGATATCAATCCGGATTATCCTACAGTTTTGATTTACGGACATTATGATGTCCAACCAGCTAGCATTGAAGAGTGGGGAACTGATCCGTTCTCTTTAAGAGATGATGGAAAGCGTATATATGGAAGAGGAGTATCTGATAACAAAGGACAGATGCTAGTCCATCTAGTCAATGTATTAGAATTAGCAAAAGATGAAAAGCTTAAATTTAATGTAAAGTTTTTGATTGAAGGAAACGAAGAAACCGGTTCTCCAAATATTGGAAAGCTTTTAGAAAAATATAAAACGGAACTGAAAAACGATTTTATCCTGATATCCGATAGTTCTATGATCCAAAATCATCCAACAATTGAGCTTAGCCTCCGTGGTACTTTTAATACAACATTAACAATCAGAACATCAGATCGTGATTTACATTCAGGACTTTTCGGAGGAAGCGTCCCAAATGCCTCGCATGTAGCCTCGGAGTTTATTGCGAATCTTTTCGAAGATGGGAAGATTAACTACAAAGAGTTTTATAAGGATATCGAAACTGTCGAAGAAGATTTAAGAAAAGTAGCATTTTCGATACCTATGGAAGACGTAAATTTTAAACGTTTGACAGGTACAAAAAAGATGACGGTAGAAAAGGGAGAAAACTTCTTTTCTCAGGTCGGCTTAAGACCAACAATTCAAGTTACTGGTCTTGAAAGTGGTTATACAGGAAATGGTTACCGAAACAGTGTGCCGAGTTTTGCGGTTCTGAAATTTAACTTCCGGCTTGTTCCAAATCAAGATCCAGAAAAAGTATTAATTGATTTCAAAAATTATGTAAGAAGTGCTCTTCCCAATTATGTAGAATTTGAATTCTCTCTTCCTGAAAGCACTGAAGGTAGCGTTAAACCAATTCGATTAGTACCTGGTAACAACTATCATAAAAAAGCAGAAAAGTTATTGTCCGAAATTCATAAAAAACAACTTTATTATGATTTTAATGGAGCAACTTTACCTATAGTTGTAGATTTTCAAAATATCTTGAAGTCCGATATTTTGATGGTTGCTCTCGCAAACGATGACTGTAATATGCATGCAGTAAATGAAAACTTTGATTTACAAAGCCTGAAAAAAGCCTTACAGTTTAGTAACCAGTTTTTATCAACAAGAATATGAAGTTACTAACTCTACTTCTTAATGTAATAATTTCACCAGCAGTATCAGTCGCTTTTGTATATTATTTCGTTACACAGGATGTGAGGGAGGCTGTGTTAATTTCTTTGATTGCAACAACGGGATTTTCGATTTTGCAGCTTTTTGTAAAAATTCTGAAACTCTTGTTTTCAACATTAACATTTAATATGTTTTCTGCAATTAAGAATAGTTTGCAGATAGTAATGTCAATTGTAATACTTGGATTATATTGGCTAGCGTACTATTTCGTTTGGGGTGCTGATTTCACTCTAAATGTAATATAAACATTAGCAAAATATTTTTATACGTTGTAATATATATTTGTAAATTAGTCTGCCCGAAAAATGGAAGAACAAAAGAAAATCCTTGTTGTAGAGGACGAACCAGACGCACTTGAGATATTTAAAGATATCCTGTCAGAGGAGGGTTTTAATGTTGAGGGTGCAAGTGGAGGATTGATGGCATTAGAAAAGCTTACCCAGAACAAGTTCGATTTGGTTTTGCTTGATATTGTGATGCCTGACAAAGACGGGATTTCCATACTAGAAGAGATAAAACGATTCCCAGAAAAATATGGAGACTCTAAGATTGTCATGTTGACCAACATAGGAGGTGACCTTGCAGTAGACAAAGCTATGAAAATCGGAGCAGTAGGTTATCTTTTAAAATCTGAAACCGAACCAGACGATTTGATTTCTTCTGTGAGGCAACACTTAGGTATTCAGTAAACTTCTTGCACTTGACTATTGTGCCCCGATAGTCTAAATTCTCAGATAGTTATTCTGTTTATATGAAAACATACTACGTTAGTGATTTACAAAAAGGTATGTCTTTACAAGGCGATACTTTCGCTCTGCGAGAAGTGCA
>CAZZFI010000065.1:0-5053 GCA_964653475.1 uncultured Candidatus Saccharibacteria bacterium
CTTACCTCCGCTCATGGCAACTCCACGAACAGTTGGTCTGAAACCCATTCTTCTTTTTGTTCCAGCTTTTCCAAGTTTTCTGTTCTTCGAATCAACATTTCCAACTGTTCCCACAGTAGCAAGACAATCCGATCTAACTAGACGGATCTCTCCACTCGGCATTTTCAGCTGAGCATACTCTTTTGTAAAGCCTTGGATTTGGATAGCAGTTCCAGCTGCCCTTCCAATTATACCACCATTACCGCGTGTTGTCTCAATATTGTGTACAAATGTTGCAGCAGGAATGTTCTTCAATCTCATCGTATTTCCGACTTTTACTGGAGCTTTTTCTCCGGAGACAACTGTTGCTCCAACTTTTAGGTTTAGAGGAGCTAAGATATATCGCCTTTCTCCGTCTGCGTATTTCAAAAGAGCAATATTTGCAGATCTGTATGGATCATACTCTATAGACTCAACAGTAGCTGGAACATCAAACTTATCTCGTTTGAAGTCAACTAATCTGTATTGTCTTTTTACTCTTCCGCCTTTGTGTCTAACTGTCTGCTTTCCTCTGAAGTTCTTTCCAGCGTTATAGTTGACTGTTTTTACAAGCCCTTTGTGTGGCTTAGAAGCCGTCAAAACAGAGTAATCCAATGATTCAGTGTGTCTTCTTGTCGGTGTTGTAGGTTTATGTTGCCTTAATGCCATTTTATTGCAGTTTAAAAATTTCTATTGAATCACCTTCTTTCAAAGTTACTATTGCTTTTCTTATCATTGATTGCATTCCTGTTTGTCGTTTTTTTCCAAATGAAACTTTCTTACCTAATCTGTTTAATATCCTTACATTTTCAACTTTAACAGAGAATTTCTCTGCAACAGCTTTTGCAATTTCAATTTTGGCAGCGTTTGACTTTACAGCAAAAGTGTACTGGTTCAGCTCATCTGCCAGTCTTATTGTTTTTTCACTAATTATTGGTCTAATCAAAATTCCCATTATTCTTTAACAGTTTTAGTTTTTTTAGATTTAGATTTAGGTTTGTTTTCAGATAGTTTTTTCTCGTCTCCTCCCCAGAAAGTGTTGATTTTCTCTACTGTTTCAGGTGTTAGTACTATATTTTTATATTTGAGTAGTTGGTAAGCAGAAATACTGTTTACTACATCTACGTCTACATTTCTAAGATTAGAAGATGATTTCAAAAGCATACCGTCTGGTTTATCTTGAATTATCAATATTTTTCCTTCTAGTTTAGTTTTAGCAAGTGTCTTTTCTAACGATTGTGTGTGTTTTCCTTTTCCTAGATCAAAGCCCTCAAATACAGCAACTGTATTGTTTTTAGCATGTAGTGATAAAGCTGATCTGATCGCTACTTGTTTTTCTTTTCTATTCATCGAAAGTTTGTGGTTAGCATTTTTCTTTGGTCCAAATGCAACTCCTCCTCCGGTGAAGATGGGATTTCTAATCGACCCTGATCTTGCTCTTCCTGTTCCTTTTTGTCGCCATGGCTTCTTGCCTCCTCCACTTACATCCCCTCTTGTTTTGCTGTGTGCATTGCTTTGTCTTTGGTTCGCAAGGTAAACTCGAATCGATTTGTTTAGAAGAATCTCGTTTACTTCTGCTTCGAACACAGATTTTGGAAGAGTAATCGTCTTTTCTGATTTGCCACCTGTTTTTGTAAATAAATTAACTTTCATTTTAGTTTTGTGATTTTATGACTAAGTATGAACCTTTGTTTCCTGGAAGTGCGCCTTTTATTGCGATTAATCCGTTTTTCTCGTCTACCATTACGACCCGTAAATTCTTGACCGTTACTTGTTCTGCTCCTACTCTTCCAGCCATTTTCTTACCTTTATAAACTCTTCCTGGTGTTGTTCCTGATCCGATTGAACCTGGTGCTCTCCATCTATCTGACTGACCGTGAGTTTTGGGTCCACCATGGAAATTCCACCTTTTCATTACTCCTTGGAAACCCTTTCCTTTTGAAACACCGGTAACAGTTATCTTGTCTCCGGTTTGGAAAATAGTGGCATCAAGTTTTCTATTTTCTTCAACTTCTGTATCAAAATCTTTCAATTCTTTGATGAAGTTTGGAACAAATCCAAGCTTTTTGAATTTTCCAACTTCTGGTTTGTTAGCATTTTTCTTCCTTCCTTTTCCAAGTATGGTAGCTTTATAGCCATCTTTTTCGGAATCTTTTTTCCCAACAACATAAACATCGTTCACATCGACGATTGTTACTGGGACTACTGAACCTTCCTCATCAAAGATTTGAGTCATTTCTTGTTTTTGAGCAATTATCGCTTTCATATTTGTTATAAAAAAAACTGAGGCCAAGGGCCACAGTGTTATATCTGTTTACCTTCGCTATTTTATTCCCGCTTAGTATTTGTTCTTTCGAACTTTTTACTATACGCTGACAATAAAAATATAGTCATTTAGTTATAAATTATTTAATTTCGATCCAGACACCTGCAGCAAGTTGCAAATGTGTCAACGAATCTACTGTTTTACTTGTCGGTTCTACAATATCAATCAATCTTTTGTGTGTATTCATCTCGAAGTGTTCTTTTGATTTACTGTCTACATGAGGTGATCTCAATGTGACAAACTTCATTTTTCTAGTTGGTAGTGGTATAGGACCGAGAGTTTTAGCTCCGGTTCGCACCGCAGTCTCGATAATCTGCTCAGCAGCTTTATCTACCACTTTACTGTCATATCCTTTTATTTTAATCCTGATTTTCTGCATAAGTTTAAAAGAAACCCGCCACTTCGAAAAGTGGCGGGCTAGTTAACTTTATTTAACAATTTTAGTTACAACTCCCGCTCCTACTGTTCTTCCTCCTTCTCTGATAGCAAATCTCATTTTTTCTTCGATAGCTACTGGAGTGGTTAGTTTAACAGTAAATTTAGCATTGTCTCCTGGCATGACCATTTCTGTTCCTGCTGGAAGAGTAACTTCTCCAGTTACATCAGTTGTTCTGATGTAGAACTGTGGTTTATAACCTGAGAAGAATGCTGTGTGTCTTCCACCCTCATCTTTGGTTAAGATGTAGGCCTCTACTTCAAACTCTGTATGAGGCTGGATAGAGCCTTTTGCTGCAAGAACTTGCCCTCTTTCGATTTCCTCTCTTTTTAGACCTCTGATCAAGATACCTACATTATCTCCAGCAATACCTTCTTCGAGTTGCTTGTTGAACATCTCAACTCCAGTTACTGTGATTTGAGTAATCTTGTCACTAAGTCCCACTTGATCAAGAACATCTCCAACTTTTACTTTACCTCTATCAATTCTTCCAGTTGCTACAGTTCCTCGACCTTCGATTGAGAAGACATCTTCAACTCCCATAAGGAATGGCTTGTCAACTTCTCTCTCTGGTTCTGGGATAAAGCTGTCAAGAGCATCCATAAGCTCTTGCATGGTTTTATCTCCTTCTTCTCCTCCGTCTAGACCTTTTTTAGCACTTCCTTTTATAATAGGTGTTTCATCTCCAGGGTATTGATATTTCTTCAAGATGTCTCTAATTTCTTCTTCAACAAGCATAAGTAGCTCTTCGTCCATATCATCATCAAACACATTGATGAATACAACGATATGTTCTACACCAACCTGTCTTGCAAGAATAACGTGCTCTTTTGTTTGAGGCATTGGACCGTCCGCTGCAGAAACAACCAAAATTGCACCATCCATTTGTGCAGCACCAGTGATCATGTTTTTGATATAGTCCTTGTGTCCTGGACAGTCAATATGTGCATAGTGTCGGTTTTCTGATTCATACTCAACATGAGATGAAGCAACAGTAACGATTTTGGTTTTGTCTCGAACGACTCCACCTTTTGCAATTTCTGCATAACCTTTTTCCGATGCCATCCTACCTTTTCTTTGTGCGAAGGCAATTAAAGCAGCGGTAAGTGTTGTTTTACCGTGGTCAATATGACCGAGAGTACCTACATTAATATGTGGCTTTGTTCTCTGAAAAGTTTTGCTGTCAGCCATTTTTATAACTTAATAAAAAAAATAATAATTCCCATCCAAGATGGCAGTTTGAGTTACATACAAACAAAAAGCTACAAATAGCCAAAGTCGTGAACCATTTATAACAAATTTCTTTTATTTTCGCAAGTCAATTTCTACGTATTGATAGGCAATTTATCATAAAATTTCGAATTTTCGAGAAAATCTTACGACTTTACCCCTAAAGCTTCGTTCACAAGACCTTCAGGCACTTTTTGGTAGTGACTGAATTCCATCACGCTTGATGCTTTTCCTTTACTCATAGATCTGATGTCATTCATCCATCCGAACATATTTCCTAGTGGAACTTCAGATGTAATTTCTTGAACTTTTCCTTTTGGATTCATACTTTTGATAACCCCACGTTTTGATGACAAAGCCCCTGTTATGTCTCCAGCAAACTCATCAGGTGCCACTACACTAACTTTCATAATCGGCTCTAGAAGTATTGGTTTTGCTTTTTTCATAGCTTCTTTAAACGCTTTAGAACCCGTGATTCTAAAGGTATCTGTGTTCGAGTCTACATCGTGATATGAACCATCAATCAATTCAACTTCGAAGTCTACCGTTGGGAAACCTCCAAGTACTCCAGATTTCATAGCTTGTTGTATACCTTTATCAACTGAAGGAATATATTCTGTTGGAATAGCCCCTCCTTTGATCTTGTTGGTAAACACATAACCTTTTCCTCTCTCGGTAGGTCGCATGATAATTGTGATATCTGCAAATTGTCCGGCACCTCCAGTTTGCTTTTTAAGAAGTTCTTGATGTTGAACCTCACCTTCGATAGTTTCTCTGTATGCAACTTGAGGTTTACCAGAGTTTACTTCAATATTGTACTCACGTTTAAGGATGTCCATTTTGATATCTAGATGCAACTCCCCCATACCGGAAATGATTGTCTGTCCAGTTTCCTTATCAGTCTCAGCTTTGAAAGTGTTATCTTCTTGCATAAGTTTTCTCAAAGCTTCTCCAAGTTTCTCTTGATCAGATTTTGTTTTTGGTTCAATTGCCAGACTTACCACTGGATCTGGGAAGTCTATACTTTCGAGTGCGAGGTTTTT
>CAZZFI010000066.1:0-4985 GCA_964653475.1 uncultured Candidatus Saccharibacteria bacterium
AGCAGGATAATTGATAGTTACATTTAAGTTTTCTACTTTTGTTTCTCTATTTGCAAACAACGCATTCCAGTACAACAAATCATAGTCCTCAAAAAAACCAGGAGCTCCAAAAACTAGATATTTAATAGTTAAAGTTAATTTTTCGTTATTAAAGTTTTTACCCTCCTCTGCAAAAACCCACTGAACTCTAAACATTTTGCTACCCTCCCGGTATGTCACAAATACTGCGTACCTGTCTGGATCTGCAATCTGTCTTCCTTGACTATCTTCTCTGAGATCTTTATCCCCTGCTGGCTTAAGTAGATTACCTTCCCCATCCCTAACCTCTAGGATTTCGAGGAACTCGAATCCTCCACACTGAAGATTAGCGTTATTTTTGCAAGAGTCTATTTTTGCTTCATTTTCAAGTTCTATATCCCGAAAAACTGCGAAATATGTTCCATTGAATCTGTAAGTTAATTCCTCCGTCACTACCATTGTCGAATCTTTATTTTGATCGAGTGTGATATTTATCGATTCATATACATAGCTTCTATCCTGTGCATTCACATCACCTGTCGTTATCGCAAAAAATGCGAGAATTGTGACTAGAAACACAATAGGAAATAGTACGATATTTCTGAGTAGTCGGAATACCTGTAAATTAGTATTATTCATTATTTTTCTTCAGAAAAATCAACTTTTACGTTAGATCTTTCACTTTCTTCTGCTTCGAAGAATTCTTTATTTTGGAAACCGAGGAATTTCCCCACAATATTGTTTGGGAATACTGAAAGCTTGAGATTAAATTCTCTAACTGCACCATTGTAATATCTTCTCGCTCCTTGGATTTCTCCTTCGATATCTTGAAGGGTTTTCTGAAGATCAAGGAAATTCGCGTCTGCTTTTAGTTGAGGGTAATTTTCAGCAACAGCAAACAACGTTTTCAATGTTGAGGTAAGTTGATTCTCTAGTTTTGCTTTTTCTTCGACACTTTCTGTTCGCATTGCAGCAGTTCTAAGTTCTGCAATTTTCTCAAATGTACCTTTCTCGTGTTTAGCATAACCTTTTACTGTTTCAACAAGATTTGGGATTAAGTCATATCTTCTTTTTAACTGAACGTCTATTCCACTCCACGCTTCTTCCACAAGAACTCTGAGTTTAACCAGTCCATTGTAAAGTGCTATCACGAAACCGATTAGCGCAAGTACGACTGCTCCCAAAATAAGAAAGATTGATAGGGAACCTAAAAACATATTGGTTAGATAAAAATTAAATTATTCCAAAGTAATTACCCAGTCTTCGATATTGCGGAAACGCTCCTCTAGAGTACCCAATCCGCTAATATCGACATTTTTTACTCTACGGTTAATTATATAAGTTTCTTTTGGATGGTACAAGAAAACTACCGGGACATCCTCAGCAATCACTTCTTGAAATCTTTGATAAAAGTTTTTCCTTGTTTCTCTGTTGATAATTTTTCTTGCATCATCAAGTAGATCGTCAACTTCAGGGATTTTCATACTGACCACTCTACCCGGTCTATCCGGATCAGGAACAACTGCCAAAACTTCTCTTGATGATCTGTAAGAGCTGATATTTAGACCTGGGTGGGTTATTTGACTACTATGGAATAACTCGTATCGATCAGGATCAATAAATGTTTGGACCCCAAATAGTAAAGATCCGTATTGTTTTGGGATAATGTGTTCATCTCTAATTTTTGCGAGTGGAAGAGATTCAGTCTTAAGACGGATCCCAACCTCTAACAAATCTTGTTCTAATACAGAAGCAATCTTTTTTCTATCTTCGTTATCGACATAAAGCATCTCAAATTCGAGCATTTTGCCATCTTTTTCGCGGATTAGTCTTCCGGGTTGCATTACCCAACCAGCTTCCTCTAAGAGCTCTTCTGCTTTTGCTTTGTCGTAAGTAAACCTGTTCACATCTGCGTATGCAAATGATATTTCAGGGATTGGTCCTTCTGCTTTTTCTGCGAAACCGAGAAGTGCTTCTTCTATAAGATCTTTATTAATAGCCGATGCGATAGCCTGGCGAAGTTTAACATCAGAAAACATTTCGTTCTCCAAGTTAAAGTATAAAGCCCAATACTGATTATAGATAACATCGCTAGTTAAAATCTGTGTTGCGGAGTTTACTTGTAAATCTCTTAGGTTATCTATCGATGCTCCGGCAAGTCCATGAACCTGACCTGATTTGATTGCATTTACTGCACTCACCTCATTCGGAAAAAGCCGAAATTCTAATATCTGCAAGGAGATCGGTTTTCTATAGTTTGGATTTTGGCGCAAGACTATCGATTTTGATTCTACTTTTTGTAATCTAAAGGGCCCGGTTCCAACAGGCACACGGTTTAATATTGGATCTGAAGTGTTGATGTTTTGTGGATTGATATCCGTCATCAAGTGTTGTGGAAGAATTTTGAAACTAATTGCCTCAAAAAAAGAAGGGATAACTGTGTTTTCCTGGAAAGTAAAGTCAAAGGTATCGCTATCTATTACTTCTATTTTCATGTTAACTGCTGCTCGAGAGTGAATCGTACTAGTTTCCGGTGAATCCTCAAGTTGTTGTAAAAGTTCAAAAGTAGCTTCGACATCATCACTTGTCAAAAGTTCACCATCATGCCAGTGGATATCAGGAATCAAATGAAACCTGTAGCGACTACCATTATCAAGGACTTCATAACTCTCAGAGAGAACATTAGTAATCTCTCCTTTTTGGTTAACAGTAATCAAACTTTCGTATATAAG
This sequence comes from uncultured Candidatus Saccharibacteria bacterium, assembly GCA_964653475.1. Classification (GTDB taxonomy): domain Bacteria; phylum Patescibacteriota; class Dojkabacteria; order B142; family OLB20; genus JAJTYI01. Next base: position 2,751 of record CAZZFI010000066.1, read on the forward strand.
CTCGCTTAAATCTTTTTCAAGTTGGATTTCGCTAACGATTAGAGGGCTAATTCTGTTTAACTGTCGTAGTCTTCCATCAGGTTCTACCCCGACAATAACACCTTCTATAAAAGTCGATTCGTTAATCCGGAAATTCGCTCTCACATCTTGTGAAAGCAGTGTGCTGACCATCACTGCGACAAAAACTATTGAAAAGAAATGGCTAAAAGGTCTAGCTTCTTGATATATTTCTACTACTCTTTGAATAGGGGAGGAGTCGTCAGCGAAAATCTTCTCAGGATAAGACCACAGGGCGGATCTCAAGGAATAAATCAGTTTTTGGACAGACTGTAATATGAAAAGCATTTTAACTGGCAGAAGAAATAGCTATTGCTAACCCTACCACTACAAAAAAAACTAGCAAAACTATGGTCGCATTGAAAAACAACTTCTCAGCTCCTCTTTTAGAACGGTAACTCTCTCCTCCTCCAGAACCCCCGAACATGGTGCCGAGTCCAGAGCCCTGTTGTTGCAACAAAATAAATATAACTAACAAAACACTTATAACGATGAAGATGAGATTTAGAAGGTTGTGAATATCCATAGGTTTATAAATAAATATTAGACTCTGCCTTTACTCAGGAATTGTAGAATTATACTACATAGATTAAGTAATATTGAAACAAATCCAACGGTTGCGTACATCGAAGACAAGTCTAGCAACCTTGGGACAGAGAACCAGATAAAATCAATTCCACCCACATAACCAGTAGAAAAAGTAAGTACTTGGGTCATCAAGGTTGCAATGATGAAAAGGAAAATAAAAGTTAAACCGCTTCCTATAAGCAGTTTTCCCCAAACGTTTTTGGGGAATCTGAAAAATCTCAAGATTTCAGGTAAAGAAAGTATCAACAATCCATAAAGAATTCCAGCAAAAACAAACCCAAAAGCTCCGTGTGGGCTTTCTACTCCGGGCATTGTGCTTGCGACAATCCAGAAGGCCATAAGATTTACTACAACAATTTCGAGGCGTTTTAGCATTGTAATTAGTTAATAATAGTAAATTCTAATGCAATCAGATCCAACTCTCAAGTTTTCACAAACCACCATCATCCAACCAGTGTACCGACAAACTCTTCTCCTTTTAGGTATTTCAAAAAATTTGGTAAGTCGTCTCCAGCGAGAATCACAAATTTCATATTTCTCTCTTGTGCCATATGACTTGCAACCGGATCGACAGGGTAGTTCCCACCAGGTTGATGGACGCGTTTTCCACCGATAATATCTAAATATTCCTTCCATGTTAGTTTATCGAGCCTCAAAGCTTCAGGATCTGTTTTCGGATCTGCTTCATAAACCCCGTCTACATTTTTAAGACTAGCCACAGTGTTGGTTCCTAACTGCTCTGCAGCAAGGATTGCATCTACATCCCCGCTATGACCTGGTCTCCCACCTCCACCAACTTTCACCTTGTGTGCTATTCGAAACTTACTTTCTACATCCTCCGCTATTACAGAACTTCCTCCGCCTATTTGTACTTTGTGTCCATCTTGCTTATTTTCCCAGTCGGAACCTTCGTAGTAATCTTCATATTTAATCACTTCTTCGTCTGCAATATCGCTTAGATATGCTTTTACGAGATATGCGTGTAAAACATTTACTGTTGTTCCTACCCAATGAATCTCGATATCACTCTCAATCCCTGCCTCCCTAGCGAGATCACGATATTTCCTCATAGTATATCCACCCCCGATTGCCAAAAAGTACTTCATTGAATCTAAATCAGGATTTACTAATATCTGTTTTAATTTTTCCAAGTATGCGAAATCGAAAAGCAAGTCTTCTCCACGCGAGAGTAGTGACCCACCAAGTTTTATGACGATTTGCTGATTCATTGGGGAAAGAGTATAAATTTAGATAGTTGAAATACTTTAAAACAAAATAACAGATTTCCAGAAAAAATACAGAACTATCTGATTTAATTGATTAATTTAGCTAACTTCAATGCAACTTATTCTCAAATATATAAACGACATCATTACCCGCGAAAACAAAAAACAAGAACGTAATTTCCTCTCCGAGCTCAGGTTAACTGAGGCCATCATTAGATCCGACTTAAACGAGATTAATACAAAACTAGAGCGAGCTTTCGGCAAATCAGAACCCCAAAAATAAATTATTCTTGTAATAACTCTGTATCAGGTTACAATAGATACATCATGAAGATTTTGACTGCCCAACAAATCAGTGCTCTAG
>CAZZFI010000067.1:0-4886 GCA_964653475.1 uncultured Candidatus Saccharibacteria bacterium
AGGGGGAATTTATTTCTCATCTGTTCGATGAGAAATCGTTCTATTCTTCTTTTCTTTCTGATTTAGAAGATTGTGAGCGTGAGGTAATTATTGAGAGCCCATTTATAACTAAATCTAGAATGGATATCCTTTTGCCCTTCTTTAAGCGATTGGTAAATCGAGATGTAACTGTGTATGTTATAACCAAAGACCCAAGCATTCTTGATGAACCGTTAGCTTCATATTCTCGGGAGATTATTCGAGAGTTTGAGATTCTTGGTGTTCATGTCTTGGCAACTGCAAATCACCACCACAGAAAACTAGCTATTTTAGATAGGCAGGTTTTATGGGAAGGAAGTTTAAATATTCTTTCGCAATCGAATAGCAGAGAAATTATGAGAAGAATCCAGGGTGAAGACCATGCGCAAGAGATGTTTGAATTCTTAAAATTAGAGAGGTTTATTCAGTAGGTATATTACAGGGTATAATGTGTTTGATGAAAAAGAAAAATAATACAGCAAATTTATTGGCATTGTCCTTATTAGGGATCATGCTTGTGTTATTTATTCTTTTTATTAAATGGCAGACTTCAAATTACTCAAGTATTAATTACGAATATAAGAATCAGAAGAAAAATACTATTGTTCCTACTCCATTTTATTACAATCTCAATGATAGAAAAGTATTTACTATAGTTAATGCTAGAAGGACATCCAATGGTCTTAACGAGTTAACTTGGAGTGACACTTTATTTGAATCTGCTAAAGCAAAGGCAAAGGACATGTGTGAGAAACAATACTGGGCACATACTTCTCCTGAGGGAGAAACACCTTGGGATTTTATTAAAGGAAAGATAAACTATGATACTGCAGGAGAAAATCTTGGTAAGGATTTTGAAAATGAGACTGTATTAGTTAATTCCTGGATGGCATCAACTACTCATAAAGAAAATATTTTAAATAATACATATACACTATCTGCAGTAGCAGTTTATAAGTGTAAATTTAATGGAATTGATACACAACTTGTAGTTCAACATTTTATGTCTCCTTTTACCAATAGTGTCCAAAACACAGCTGTAGATCCTAACACTCCTATTCATTGCAACATTAGTGAAAATTGTGGAGGCGGAACAACCCCTCTTAAACAGTGGGAGTGTGAAAATTCTACTTGTTGTCAAATGAAAGATGGATCTTGGAAATTTTATGTGAATAAAGAACAATGTATCTCTGATCAGAAAGCTGGGTTATAATATGATTGTGAAAAATACTGGCTACCAGATTAACGAAAAAGATATAGAAGCTACTCTAAAGTATCTGAAATTGAATGGTGAGCCTGAAGCTACCCGTGAAGATGCAATTCAATATCTTGAAGAACATCAAGTAATGGCACATGTAGCAGCACACAAGATTGTTGAGGATGAACAACTCGCTATAGCACCAAAAAAGGAAGTAAAAAAGTTAGAATCAGGAAACTAGAAGTCTAAAATTTCGGAAGACTTAACTTTCAAAGCTTTTGCAATATCTTTTAGCACCTCGAGAGAGGGATTTTCTTCATCACGCTCTATGCGAGCATAATAATTTGAACTTATTTTTGCTCTTTCAGCCAACTCAACCTGAGTAAGTTGTTTTTCTTTTCGTAGTTTTTTGAGGTTTTTACCTATTTTTGTTTTTGGTGGCATATCTTGTAGTATATAGTATTTAGAAAATTATGACTAAAAAAAATGTTTTATGAGGGAAATACACCTTCCCCTTTGGTACACCATCCCCAGCTATTGTCTGTTTCTTTACATGGTTGCATATCAGGCAACATATTGGAAAGTACTGTAATTATTCCTACCTGAATAAACTCACTAATAAAGTTTAAAACTTCTGCCATATAATCCTCGACATACATTGCTTCGTCTTCTTTTACTAAAATTGCTGGTTGAGAAATTTTATTACTATCAACTGAATATCTGAATCCTTGCACATTTGTAATTTTTCCATAGTGAACCGTGGCATCCCTATGTTTGACGATAGTTGTAACTATTTCAGCGTTACTTTCTATTAGTTTAACCAATGGAATTGCATGGGGTTTCAATTCGCTACTTAGATTATTTTTTAGTTGATTTACTACGTTCATCCCACTAATATCATTTTTTCTTTCAAAGGTGTGAAATCTTACTCCATAGATTGGCTGCAAGCTTTGTGCAAAGAGATCAAGCGATGTTTTTATCTGAGTGAAAAATGCTTCAATTAAAATGAATGCATCTACTTTATTGAACAGCAAATCTATATTGGCTCCTTCTAGAGAAGGATCTGAGCTGATTTCTTTAATTATTTCATCCCTTACAAGCAGGTAATTTCTACGAAGTGCATTCGCTTTTAGCAAAGCATTCACACATCTCTGAATTTTTATGTAGTACTTTTCGTTCGCCTTATCTTGATTGAGTTTTGAATGACCCCAAAATTTTACGTACTCCATTGTCATTGTGTTTTGTACAATTAGTAAAACATCGTCCATCAAAAAATCATCAATTTCATCGATGCGTTCCATTTCTTGTGTCAGTGTAAGTTGTGTTGGTAAAGGCATATTTATTCCCTAAAGTGTATTATAGTTTGTATCTTGTAATATTGTTCTTGGGTTTACTGGTATCCCATACACCCTGATCTCAAAATGTAGGTGTGGCCCTGTAGACCATCCAGTACTTCCCATTTCTCCAATAGAATCACTCACCTTTACTTTCTGTCCTTCATAAACAGTAATTCGATTCAGGTGAGCGTATACAGATGTAATATTGTCTCCGTGATCAATAATTACGTGTTTTCCATACCCCCAAAAGATCTCGCCAGCATAAGTTACAGTCCCATCCATAAAGGGTGATATTTTATCTCCCACTTTGCCTTGTGAGTTGGCAATATCTATTCCTGCATGAAACTTTTGGTAACTACTAGATTTAGCAAATTCAAGTGTTGTTACGCCTTGAACAGGCCATGCTACTTTTTTTGATACTTCTTTAACAACAGATCCGTCTGCAGGGTTCTTGATTTGAATAGTCTGTGTCTCAGGCTCAACATCTATCAAAGCATCTGAGACAATGTTGATACCTGTGTGCATCAGGATAACTACTGCAATTATTGGCAGAGAAATTAAAACCAAGAATGAAAAGGCTACAAACTGTAGTTCTCGTCTAAAAGACCAAATGGTGTGAGCGGTAAATATAGCATGCATCTATAAATATAAATCTTTCGGATCAGTGGTTAACATGGGATGTTCTTTTTCTGAAGCAATTATTTTTACTGCTACGTGGTTCTGATCTGCAATAATGAGGGCTTCACCTCGATCACAAGTAAGTAAGAATTGTTGCTCATATTCGCTTAAGTTGAACTCTTGAACCACTTTTTTAATTGACGTAGTATCCTGCTTCATCAATATTCTGAGTGCTGATTGGGAAGCAATCGCTCTGCCGTATTCCTGATTCAAAAAGTCATTTGCCTGTTGGGAAATAAGAGTGACTCCCAAATAGTGTTTACGAGCACGTCTAACTAATCCAGCCAGGAACCTTGCGCTTTCTTCGTGTTGTAGTAGTAACCAAGCTTCATCAATAACTAGAATTCTTTTTTGAGGATTTGATTTCACTTCTGAGTGAACAAAGTTGGCAGTAGCGAGGATCATGATTTGTCTTAAGGATTCATCCAAATCTTTGATATCAAAAATAACTAAACGATTCGAGAGATCTACATTGGTTTGTGAATCGAACACGCTAGAAAGCGAACCAGAAACGAACTTATCAAGCCTATGACACAACTCTTTTTGTTTCATTTTCTTAAGCACTTTATATAAGTCTTTGAGTAGTGGGAATTTCTGATCAGCTTCGTAGTTGCGTTTTCGCATGCTAATGCCGAACTGCTTGTAGGTTTCAATCAAGGCTTTATCTACCACAGCACGCTCTTCATCAGTCAGTGAGCCTGCCATAAGTGAAATAATTTCAGTCAGATCTTGAATATGTTCAGCCAATCCATTTTGACCTGTAAATGATTTGAGTGAGAAATCAAAGGGGTTAATCTTTTCTTTGGAGGTAGCGGATAGCCTGATATACGTACCCTTAACTGATTTTGCTAGCTGTTTGTATTCCCGCTCTGGATCAATAACAATGACTTTGGTTTGTTGCATCAGTTGTCTCAAGATCTCGACTTTAGCTGTGTAGCTTTTACCACTTCCAGATTGAGCAAAAATAATGGAGTTAGCGTTGTTGAGTGAAAAGCGATCAACGATCACCAATGAATTATTCGACTTGTTAATGCCATACAAAATGCCAGACTCTTGTACTAGTTCTGATGAAACAAAAGGAAATGTCAGTGCGGCACTGGAGCTATCAAGGTTTCGTTTTTGGTTCAATTGGTTTTCACCACGTGGCAAGATAGATTGCAAGCCTTCAAGTTGCTGAAACGTAGCTGTTTTGATGTAAAACATTCTAGAGGCCATGATGGTTTCAAGTACCTGGGTTGTTTTGTTAAGCTCCTCTAAGCTATTTGCACTCAGAGTCATGTAGATAGAAATTTGAAACAGCTTTTCTTGGCCTCTTTGGATTTTGTCCTTCAGTTCCATAGCAGATTCAAGTGGGTCAGTGATTTCAGAACCAATCACTTTTCCTGCCTTTAGCATGCTTCGTTTGGTTGACTCAAGCTCAGTAATTTTTCGATTCAGTTTTGGCAATGCCATCAAAGGGTCAACGTGCTCAATGTGATATGAAATATCTAAGTCATGGTTGAAGTTAATTAGCATATTGAGCCAACCAACATTAGCAACATATGGGTAGCCAGAGATAAAAAGCGTTCGAACATAGGTATCACCCATTTGTAGGTAGGTTGATTCTTCCATCAGGCCTGAGTAAGAAATTAAATCAACCTGATCTTGTTCTCCAA
>CAZZFI010000068.1:0-4706 GCA_964653475.1 uncultured Candidatus Saccharibacteria bacterium
ACGAAGAGGGGCTGGCCATTACCGAAGGACTCGAACCGGATGATCTGGTGATTATAGAGGGAAATTTAAACCTGGCTCACGATGCCGAAATTATCTTAAAATAACAGGAATGAAACCAGACACGGCCATTCTGCAATTGGAACCCAAATTAAGAACAAGGCAGGAATTGGCAAGCCTTCTGAAAATCAGCTATTCCACTCTTTGGCGCAGGATGAAAGAAATGAATGGTCAATACAGTCGTGCACTGATCAATCTGAGAGATCAACAGGAGATTGCAAAGTGGTTTGGCTACCGGATTGAGTGGTTGAGCTGACGTACAGTGTATTTCAGCAAGCGCAAAAAAATTATAATGAAAGAAGATGAAAGAAGATGAAAGAAGATGAAAGATATTTGTTAATGGATGAGCAAAATTTTGACTTATTTTTGAAGGATAACATCTGATGCAGAAATCCAGGGCCCGGAATGAACTTCAGAATTATCAGCGGTTGCCGAAAAGCTGGGAGAGAGTAGGTTAATTTTAATTAAAATTTAATTTGAAATTATGAAAGCATTTATAAAGAGAAGCATTCTTTGGGCTTTAGTTACCTTGCCCTATATTGGAATTGGACAAGGTAGTTGTCCCTCAAGTTGCAGTTCCAGCAGTGATTGCACTGATACCTCGTGTGACTGTAAAGGACAAATGCATGCTACACTTGGTTGTATAGGCGGTGGCAGTGTATGCTGTGCTCACTATCAATAAGTAGATGTTGCAGTATTTCAAGGTATTATTTGTATTACTGGCAGGTATTTCCTGCAATGTCAACGACGATTGCAGGAAATGTCCTGTCAATGAGTTTGATATCATAGATTCTGTCCGGATCCCGCTTGAAGGATTACCCTATACTTACTGGCTAACGGATATTTACCAATCAGAGGAAATAACCGAACTATGGACTTATCATGAATTTTCGGGTAATATTTATGTGTTTGATATCAAAAAAAATCAATTAACAAAAACAATACATATCCCCTATCAGGGTCCGGAACAATTTCCAAAGATCTGGGATTGGTATATTGTAAACGGAGATTCCATCTTTTTATTTACAAATCAGAGAAAGAAATTATTTCTTATCAATGATCAAGCTGAAATACTTCGGACTTGGAGTCTTGATTTACCCCTTCAACTTCCACTTGGATCAGTCAATCCTGATGGATATTATTATGCCTCCTTCCCGCAAACGGGAAATCCCGGTATACATATTACCAAAGATTTGTCTCATCTGTACATGTATGTCCATAAATGGATGAACAGACCTGGTGAAGCCTATGTGAAGGAAGTGTATGAGATACCATATATTGCCCGATTTGATATGGAGACAGGAGAGATTGACGAACTCTTCGGACAATATCCCGAAACATATATTTCAGATGTATATTCCAGCTACGAGTTAATAAGCCCCTTTACTGTATTGGAAAATGACAAAGTTTTAGCATTTTTCGAGAGATCTCATGAAATTCAATTTTATGAGAAAAATAGAAAAAGAAGGATCAGGTGCGTTCAAAGTCAATATTTAGACTCACACTTTGATCTCCTGAATCATGGGTATGACCAGGATAAAATGATTGATCATTACAACATGAAAGGGTCATACGTGAATCTTATTCATGATCCATTCCGAAAGAGAATTATCCGAATTGCTGCCCATGATCAACCTGATAAAGATCAAAATAACGTTTCACTGGATAAGAGAAGGGCTAAATGGTCTTTATTGATTTTAGACTATGAGGGTAATTGCCTGGGGGAATATCTATTTCCAAAGGAGACGTATGATTTTATGTCTATATTTGCAATTCCAAAAGGCATTATGGTCAGTAGGGAAAACCCATATAATTTTAGTGATCCAGAGGAAATACTTTCATTTGACATTTTAGCACTTTAGATTCATTATTTGGAGGCCTTCAATGGTAATATGAGGTTTTCTCTGAGCATCAGTTTTAGGATTCACATGTGATTTGAAAAGAAAATCAATAGGCTATAAAGGAAATCCTCGAGGTTAAAAGATGAAGTAAATCTGTTTACACTGATCTGAAAGTAATTTGAGGTAGATCCTGAGCCAATCATGTATTGCACGTTTATGACACAAAAATTTATTATATAACATGACTTTGAATTATAAACATGATGAAACCCAGAAGCTTACTGGTGATTCATGCCAGCGTCAGTCATATTCGAGCATTCACTGGGCTTATTGAGAGTCTGGTCAAGTACTCACATTTGATGATTTGTACACAGTCGGGTGCGGCTCCATTCTTGGAATCATACAGATGTGACAAGTATTATCTGGATGTGATGCCATTTGGTTTAGGATTCGAAACCTCAATCTCACTGGAAAAACATCGTGGTTCATACAGGTACGATATGATACTTAGGACATCAGATTTTCTCTATCGTGAGAGAAAACGGGGACTGGAAAACTTATTGTTGATTTTTAAACCGTCAGCAGTGTTTATCGACATTCTTTACTCAACAGATGTTCTGTTGTTTAGGGAAATTTTGGGTATACGTGATTTGAAACTATTCTATATTAGCTCTAAAGCTTCGCTTAACAGATCAGCGAATAATCCACCGATTTGTACAGGAGTAAAACCCAAAAATCATTTACATGTTGACCAGTTATGGAAGAAATATAATAGGAGAGTAAAGTTTAAGTCGCTTTTAATGAGTATAAGGTATTTGACATTTACCAACGAACAATTGTTGAGAGATCATATAAATCCACCAAATAGATTATCGGATATTGTTATCAAGGATTTTGTAGGCACAAAGGTCAAGAATGTTCCTGAGTTGATTTTTGTACCACCTGAGTTTGAATTACAACCTGTCGAAAAATCTAGAAGTCGTTTTTATGTAGGATTTCAATTTAGGGGAAGTAATGAATATCAAAATTATGAAAGTACACAAAATAAAAGATATTTTGATGAGCTTAAGTGTGAATTTTCGGCTATTATTTATTGTGCTTTTGGATCTCTCTATATGCCATTTGTGAGGAGTATAAAAAGATTTCTGCATCGGCTTTTTAGAATCTTTGAGAATCGTCCTGAATATTGTCTTATAATATCTTATTCTAAAACTATAGTTGATGAAATATGTAACAGACATACTATTCCATTTAATGTGCGTTTTATTCAGAATATTGATCAATATGAAGCTTTACGATATTCAGACCTCTTTATTACACATGGGGGAATTAACTCCATTAAGGAATCTATATATGCGGGAACACCAATGCTTGTCTATCCTCTTAATTTGAATTGGGATCAACCTGGAAATGCTGTTCGGATCGAAGCGCTTGGTTTGGGTTGTTCTGGGAATATCAGGAGGGATACCATACCTCAGATTACCGATAAAATTGAAAGCTTGTTGCATAGCAAGGATATTCAAGCTAAACTATCGAAGTTTATGAATTTGGATAAAAAGTACGGTAGTGATTATCTTGATAACCATTTACTGAATTTAATGGATAGTGACATAGAGACATCATCTTATTTCGATCGTTGAATTTAACTTCAGGATCTTAGTATAAGATTAAAAGATATGGTTGTTGGCCATACAGGAAGGGAACTGAGTTTAATAATGCTCAACTGGGTCAGAATTGAGAATGTCAGAATGTTAGTCCAGCACTACTGTTCCTTGGAGCTCGTAGGAGAGATTTTTGTCTTTAATAATAATCCGGAATTTGACATCAGAGGGTATTTTGAAAAGTATGATAAGGTGACCGTAATTCAGTCCTCCAAGGACCTGGGGCTATATACCAGATTTGCCGCGGCCTCGCTCACCTCAAACCGTGGTGTGATTTTCGTCGATGATGATATTATGGTGCCCGATTTTACGATTGAAAGACTTTATGATGGGTGGAAAAAGTATCCGGATAGTTGTCATGGTATCATAGGACGTGACATCAGAGGTGGCTACCGGCCTGTTGATACGTATGGTGATGTTAAGATTATTTTGACCAGATGCCTTTTGACCAGTAGAAATACCTGCATTAAGGCTCTTGAATTTAGCAGGATCTTTGATCACCTGGAGTGCATACCACGTGGAAACGGTGAGGATATCATTATCTCGTATCGTGCGATCCTGGAAACGGGCTTGTTCAATAAGGCATATCCCCTGCCATATCAAAACCTTGAGGGTCATCGCAGCAACCAAGGGGCATCGTCCGCAATCCATCAGAGATTTCCTGGTCACTACGCTCATCGCCAGGCTATTGTGAATATCTGTGAAGAGATTTTACGGGACACGAATCAAAGAAAGAATTCGATTTGGAGCAGGATCCTAAAGATGACTATTCCCACAGTTAAGAACCCCTTGAAAATCAGGTAAAATGTACTCGAAACAAGGAATCGGGAGAGACAGCTGTTTAGTGGGTTGACCATTTAACAGGAGTTTTTCGATGCCACTAAGTTATCCTGATTTTCCAGGTCAGGTCGGTAGGATTTATTGTAAATTACCATTTGAATTCTTTTTGTTTTGATCAGCCATCTCATACACCGGCCCATCGCAGTGATCATGACTATGACCGGTCTGATCATCCTGGGTATGGTGGTACTCGGTGTTGTGCCAGTATCTTTATTGCCGGATGTCCCCATACCCCGGATCAGCGTACAGATCAGTTATCCCAACAGCTCCGCCCGTGAGCTGGAGAACAGCGTGACCCGGCCCATAC
>CAZZFI010000069.1:0-4666 GCA_964653475.1 uncultured Candidatus Saccharibacteria bacterium
ACTCCTTGTTTTTCTTTCTGATTTATTAGCTAATATAGTAGATTAATTTTTTATAGAGAGAAAATGGCGCAAGATAATAAAACAGTCACTAGCAGTACAAAAGAAGAAGCTTTAATGTACATCCTGCTTATGGTAGGAGTCGGAGCAGTCGTTTCTCTTTTTGCTGTCAACATCGTCTTGATTGACAAGGTTATGGAGAGTACCATGATTGAAAACCATTACCTAAGGCAGATGATTGAGCTTAGGCAAGACACTGGTACTAGAGAGGAAGTAGTAGATACTACTTCGCCTGGCTTAGAAATTGAGAGTGAAGGAGTAGAAAAAACAGAAGAAGCTGATGAAGTTGTTGAAGTTGTTGAAGTGGAAGATGAGGATTTCGAAGACTTCTCAGATCTAGAAGACGGTAGTAACGATCCTGACGAGGACACGGATCTCTCCGAATGAAAAGAGTCCTCTCTCTAATCCTTGAGGGCGCAATACTCGGCGCGATTTTGGGGTTTTGTTTTTCATTTATTAACAGAGATTTACCAATTTCCTTACTAATAGGGGTTTTGTCAGGCGCGATTTTAAGGATTGTAATCGACTACGTCTGGAAAATATACAATAACCTCACAGGAAAGTCCCTAGATTAACTTGCGTGTTTTTTCAAATCTTTAATCAATTTTAGCGCGCTTCTGTCATTTGTGATCTCATATAGTTTGCTGTTTTTGTATTTCTCGAGAAGAGAAGGTTTCGTGACATACATCGCTTTCATCTGTTCTAAAGTATCTTTCCATCTTGCCTCAAACTGCCACGCTGTTTTTGAAAGCATTCTCATTTTCAGAAGATTCAAGCCTTTTTCAGTGAAAGGCGGAAACATAAGGTGAATTCTTGAATTTGGGAATTTCGCGAGAAAAGAATCAAGCGCTTTATAGTAGATTATCGCTAAGGGGGTTTTTTTGCCTGAAACAATCCTCTCAAACTCTGAACCCTGGTAACCAAAATAGTTTCTACCAATCTTGAATGTGGTGACAAATTTTCCACTAAGAAGACCTCTCTCGTATTGTTCGTGAGTTATGAAATAATAATCCTCTCCATGCTTTTCATCAGTAGCTTGAGGTCTTGTTGTTGTGGGAACTATAAACTTATGGGTGTTTTTTAGTCGCATTGAAACCCAGGTTTTACCGACGGCTGTCGGTCCGCAAAGAATATCAACAATGATATCATCTCTCGGAGTAAATTTTCGTAAATGTTGATTTATTTTATCCTGACTTAGCATGTTGGGCCAGATAAGTTAGAATTAACTATGGACAGATTCAAAGTCTCGAAAAAGCAAGTTTTATTACTCTTTTTGATTATACTATTTTTTGTAATTCTAGGGTCTGCTTTTTTTGCACTAAATAATTCGACAGAATATCGTGATAGTGAGCAGATAAAATCTAAAGAAATAGAAAATTTTCCAACTGCTACGAGTAAACTTGAAATTACCTCTTTATTGATAATTGACGAAATCCCAGAACACAAGCTGGAAGTTGCCGGCTGGATTCCAACGTGGGCATCTGGATCAGGGTTACAAAGTCTTCAAAATCACCCTGACTATTTCACCACAGTGTCGCCAGTTTGGTATGAAGTGAGAGCAGATGGTATTTTAAATCCTAAATATCCTGCTAACAAATCAATAATCATTTCTCATGCTAGAAGCCACAATTTAAAACTGATACCGACAATCGGGATGTTTGATCATAATATTTTTGGAGGAATTCTTCGGTCAGAAGAAAATCGCAAAAGACATATAGACTCGATTGTAACAATTGTTAATACAAATAACTATCACGGGATCGATCTGGATTATGAGTCGATCAGTTTGGCAGACCAGGATTTGTATTTTCAATTTCTAGAAGAGCTTTCCGAAAAACTTCATACAAACAGTAAGACCTTAACAGTTACAGTTTTGCCGAAATGGGGTGAAAATGCGCACTATTCCTATAAACCAGAAACAAGGCAGGTTCAAGACTGGAGCAGGATCGCACTTCTTGCTGACGAAGTGCGGATCATGGCTTACGACTACACCCACTCAAGCGACTATTACCCGGGGCCAATTGGTCCGACTGGATGGATAAGACAAATACTCGACTACGCTAGGGATAAAATTCCTGCCGATAAGACGGTGCTGGGGATACATCTCTACGCTTACGAATGGTACCAGCCCGCTAATGTAACAGAAGAGTTAGAGATAAAGACAGACTTCAGTCTAAATAGACAGCAAAACCCACGTCCAGCTAGAGCCTATACTTATTCGACTGTTGAACGGATCTTGCGTGATTATCAGGGAGAACGCTCGACTTTTGAAGGAGAAGGAGTATTTTTCTACAAAGCAGTCAACCAGACAAGTGGAGTAGAAGAGAACCGAGCGTTGATCTACATCGACCCCGAAGGTGTAGAAGAGCGAACCTACATCGCAGAAGAGTACAAACTAAAAGGGGTAGTGTTTTGGAGGTTGGGGGGTGAGAGATTTGAGAATTAAGGATCATTCTTCTTATATCCACTGGTCTTTAAAACAACCAATAAATCGTTAATAATAAATGTGTAAATTGATCATATTGGTCTTATTTATCGTCTCTCGGTGTTTTTGTTAATTCATTAGCTCGTCGAAGAATCTCCCTCCATCTAGCACGCATTTCATCATCAAATCCTTCCGTGACGTGTGGCTGCGTTTCTGGAGGACTTTATGGAACTGGGTCTTTATCGGAAGTAGGGGGTTGATAAGAGGATACTTTATACGACCCAGTACCCTTGCCTCCACGACTTAGGCTCCACCCAATTCCCGTTAGAAACAGTGCTCCAGCAGCAATAAGTGCAAGTAGTGACACTTTTAGGGCATTTTTGCCACGCTCGTCCATGTTGTCAAGGGATATACGGGGACGACTCTCCGTTGTGGCTGACGGTTCCACCACTACAGGAGGTGTCGGTGTCGCAGGTGGGAGTAGAGGGGCAGGGTTGGTAATACCTTCTACAGGTGGTGTAAATGGTTTGATATTTAATCCGTCTATTGGGTTTGTATCCCAACATTTATGAGGACCAGTTCCGATTGTGCCGCCCACTTTTTCTGCATACGCGCAAGTTAAGAAACCTGGATGTATTTCTTGCGTCTGAGGAATAACGCAATAAAAACTGCCGTTGCTTGTGCCGCCGTCAGGATGAAGAATATAATCGCCATTTTCAACTGCTTCTACGCAATCTATCAGCGCTTCGACCGGTTGGTCAGATTGAGTTGCGGGCATCATAACCAAGGCCGCTGTAACCGGGGCAAACAAGGGCATAGCAGGTGAAAAGGTAGGGGTCCTTCTTCTTTTAGTGGGATTAAATATATGATTAAGAATAATATTAAAGTCCAGGGCTAAGAATTCTGCACGAGTTCTTAAGGATCTTAGATCTTCTTTCAGTAGATTTAGTGTACGCCCTGCAATGCTCATAAAAGACTTAAAAATTGCTGGGGTAGATGTACCCTCAGCTTCCACCAAGCCCGACATACCAGCATTAGTATAGGGCAACTCTGTGTCAACCATTATTGATAATATGAGAGGGCACAATTATACAATATAATGGCAATATATTCAATTTTGATACATGCCCAGGAATTCCACGATAATGTTCTCGAGTTAATTAAGGTGTCGCTATATTATTTTCCGGGAGAAATTTTCTATTTATTCCCCTCTGCATGCATCAGTTCTCCGTGAGAACCCGATTCTTTGATCTACATCGATCCCGAGGGTGTGAAAGAGCGAATCTACATCGCAGAAGAGTACAAACTAAAAGTGTGGTGTTTTGGAGATTGGGGGGTGAGTAAAAAAAATTGAAATATATATGGGGTTTCGATCAAATACGTGTTGCGCTTGGAGCATCATCCTACATAAGGTATTTCACTCTATCAAGTAAGGCATTACTACCCAGAGGTCTCTGTTCCATCCTAGTCCAAATTATTTTCGTGGTTATATT
Source organism: uncultured Candidatus Saccharibacteria bacterium (assembly GCA_964653475.1). Classification (GTDB taxonomy): domain Bacteria; phylum Patescibacteriota; class Dojkabacteria; order B142; family OLB20; genus JAJTYI01. Next base: position 3,976 of record CAZZFI010000069.1, read on the forward strand.
TGCCGGATTCTAATCCAATAATTAAATGGTAATAGTTGATAACAACTATTTTAATCTTTACTCTTCTAAATTTTCTATATCTTCGAAGAAAACAGGATTATCACCCTGCATTAAGGTATTCAAAGCTTCAATATCGCCTAACTGGGCTCTCATTATAAGGTCCATAGCCCCTTGTGTGTTGTTTTCGGGTAACCCTGACTGATTTTTCTCTTCTTCGGGTGTATATCTTGGATCAAGCTCTGTCATGATATAACTGTAATATTTAATACTCAGCATTATACACCATAAACGCTCAAAAATATAAATATCATCAGTATTTCCTAATTCCGAATTTATCATTCTTCCTCTAAACACTACACCCTACACTCTGAATCCTAAACGTTTTACTTATACCCTTCCGCCTGTAAGGAGAAGATGTTTGCATACTCTCCGTTTGCCTGCATCAGTTCATGGTGTGAGCCGGATTCTTTGAGTTTCATAATTCCTGTTCTAGGACACCCACTTCCTTTGCCAGAAATATTAGCTCGTTATTTGAATAACACCCATAAGCACCCAACAATAGGTGTTTCGGTCTTTCAATCCCTTGCGGGCCAGATTCTTCTGCACAGTAGGTGACTTTTTCAGAACCTGTTTCAGCCAGTACTTCATAAATTGTTTGCCCGCAACATTGACAAAGCGTAAGTACATATCA
>CAZZFI010000070.1:0-4664 GCA_964653475.1 uncultured Candidatus Saccharibacteria bacterium
AAAAACAGAGATAGTAAAAATTTCGACTTTCTACTGTTTGCAACTGTGAGTTTACTAACTGCGTTTGGATCAGTGATGATCTACAGTGGTAGCGTCCTTGTTGCGCTAAAACTCGGGTTTGAACCTCAACACTATTTTGTAAGGCAATTGATTTGGATTGCTGTAGGGCTAATAAGTGGTTATATGGCATACAGGGTCGACTACCGCATTTTCCCAAAACTCGCACCGATTATGCTTGGTGGATCTATCGTGCTTTTAATTGCAGTGTTGTTACTGAACTGGGGGGAACCAATTAAACGCTGGATTGATTTAGGATTTTTTGATCTCCAACCTTCAGAAATTACTAAACTTGTTTTTTTGATTTACCTTTCTTCTTGGCTTGCAAAACGAAAAGAATCAAGCAAACTCTCAAAAGAAAATATTATGGCTCACATTACAAAAGATCTGCTACCATTTTTGCTTTTACTATCTATCGTGTCTATATTAATTTTCCTCGAACCAGATCTCGACACGACTATCATTCTTGGAGCTACCAGTCTTATCGTTTACTTTGTTGCGGGAAATGACTTAATACACCTACTTGGTTCTGGTTCTATTGTAGTTGTCATACTTAGTCTTTTTGGTATTGCGACTCAAACAGCATCTTACAGACAAGAGAGGTTTACGAACTGGAAAGAATTTTGGGTTCATTCATCAATTCAAGATCCTTACGGTGCAGGTTATCAGCTCAAACAGATCCTTGTTGCAGTCGCTTCAGGAGGACTTTTTGGTGTTGGATTCGGACAATCTCGCCAAAAGTTCCATTACCTTGGGGATACCGCTTTTAGCGATACGATTTTTGCTATTTTTGCCGAAGAATTTGGGTTTGTAGGTTCTGTGTTACTTGCTTTAGCTTTCTTTATTATCCTGTACCGCGGATATACAATCGCAAAAAATGCTCCAGATAAACTTGGGTTTTTACTTGCAGTTTCTATAACCACATGGATTACGATTCAAGCAGTTTTGCATATCGCATCAAATGTTGCTCTTATCCCGATAAATGGCAACACATTGCCATTTATAAGTTATGGAGGAAGCTCTACAATTATAAATCTCACTGCTATTGGCATTTTGTTAAACATTAGCCGTTCCACTCCTCAAAAAAGTCAAGAGAGTAGGAGGATGTCACGCAAAACTGCCAAGAAAAGATTTTCTTCTTTTAATCCCCGAAATTGGATAAAATGAACCAAGGCAAATTGTTTCTTCTGTGGTTGATTATCGCCCTCACTTTCTTATTTTTTCCGATACTTCTGTTTTCTAATACTGCTTATTATTCTCTTCGTTTTGATCACTACAAGATTTACCAAAATTTCGATATACCTGAAGAATATGTTGATAATAGATTTTCTGAACTTAATAAATTTCTCTTACCATTTGGGAATGAGTTAGATGAATCATTTTTCTCGAAAGAAGACATTCTTCATCTCAAAGATGTGAAAAATATTATAGATTATATATATTTCACTTTCTTTATTTCTGTTTTTTTGATTTTGGGTTTTAGGAATATCATCTGGAACAATTACAAACAACTTGCTCTCTTCAGTAAATATTATTTAGCTTCAGTATTCTTAATTTCGCTGTTTGTGTTAGTGAAGTTTGATTGGTTTTTCACTAGCGCGCACGAACTTGTATTTCCAAATAATTATTGGTTTTTAGATCCGCGAACTTCAAACTTAATAAAATTCTTCCCCGAGCAATTATTTCTAGAAGTGTTTCTAATAGTGGTTATTTTCAACATTTGTTTACACCTTTCATTTATAATGATATATAGACTACGTTATGAAAAATAACATTAAAGAAAAAAGAATTGCATTTATCGGAGGACATTTCACTCCTGCTTTAGCAGTTTTACAGACTTTACAAAAACATGGTTTTAGTGATTTTCTTTGGATCGGAACAAAGTATTCACAAACTCATAGCAAAAACGAAAGCCTAGAATACCTGACTATAACAAGTGAAAAGATTCCTTTTGTTGAGATGAGGGCCGGTAAACTATGGAGGAAGTTTACTCTTAAAACACTAATACCAGGATTATATAACTTCGTTTTAATTCCTTATGGGTTTATTCGAGCATTTGCAATCATCTTAAAATACAAACCTCAGGTTATTGTTTCATTTGGCGGATATCTTGGATTGCCAGTCGTATTTATAGCAAAATTACTTGGGAAGAAAGTGATTACTCATGAGCAAACTATCGTAAGTGGATTAACCAACAAACTGATCGCAAAATTCTCAGACACAGTTTGTATTTCTTGGGAAGATTCAAAAAAATATTTTCTAAAAGAAAAAACAGTATTAACGGGATTACCTATAAGGCAAGAACTTTTCGAATCAGGAGATGATCGACAAATCTTTCACAATGATCTTCCTACACTTTTTGTAATTGGGGGGAATCAAGGTTCGAACACAATAAATTGGAGGTTACTAAAAATCCTTCCTAATCTTCTGACTCATATGAATATAGTTCATATAACAGGAAATTCCACTTTAACTAATGATTACCAAAATGCCAGATCTGCAAGAAATCAACTTCCAGAAGATTTATCTAAAAGGTATATTGTTCTAGAAAATGCTCAAGCTAAAGATTATTTCCACTATCTGAAATCTGCAAGTTTTGTACTCTCTAGAGCAGGTGCAAATACAATTGCAGAACTTCTCGCAGTAGGCAAGCTTTCAGTTCTTGTTCCGATTCCATGGTCATCAAATAACGAACAAGAGCTAAATGCGAAGCTTGTCGCTGAAACTGGACTTGGAAAACCAGTACGGCAACATGACAAATTAAATCCTGAAAAAATTTTGGAAGCAGTCAAGAAAGCATTCGAATGTTATAGCGAGAACAAAGGATTTAACGGTGAAAATTTAGACGACGTTAAGAAGAAAGCAAAATCGCTAATCAGCAGAAACGCCTCAGAAAAAATGTATAGCGAGATTGTAAAGCTTTTAGAGACTTAATTCCTGCAAAATTCCCCTAGCACTAGCAGAGAATTTTTCATCTGCGAGGTAAAACCTGCATAATGCCTCGAAATATGTAATTGGGTCTCCAGTTGTGTACCATTTCCCATCAATCACCTTGTACATCAACTTACCACTTTGAGCTACTTCATGATTAGCATCAGGGAGCCAGAGTTCGTTATCTAAACCTGTATGTACACGGCTAAGAACCTCCATCACTTTGTATGGCAGGACATATCTTCCATAAGTTACTAGATTGCTAGGAGCCTTCTCTACAGCAGGCTTTTCGACAATATAGTCAACTTGTCCATGTCTTTCATCAATAACTTCTTTGGGTTTAATAATTCCGTATTTGTTTACTACTGAGTTATCTACTTCTTGGGCAGCGATTACTCCATCAACTGCATTATTTTCGAAATATTCTAATAGCTGACCTATACCACTTCTTTGCGCAAGAACCAGATCATCTGCCATACAAACTACAAATGGCTCGCCGGGCTCTACTTCGTTCATTGCCGATAACACGGGCGAACCATTTCCATAAGGCAGATCAGTCCTTTGGTTAATTATTTTTATCCCTCTGTACAGAAGTAATTCCTCAATTTCTCTGAATCTCTCTTCTTTCCCCACACTCGCTAGTAGATCTCTTACTGGAGTGGCAGGATTTGTGAAATGATTGCCAATAACTGAGTTTCCTTCTCGTACAACAATTACAATTTTTTCGAGTCCTGCATCTAGACATTCTTCAACAACATACTGAATTATCGGTTTGTTGATTATTGGAAGCATTTCTTTTGGGATCTCTTTGACAACCGGGAGAAATCTCGTACCGAATCCCGCTGCTGTTATTATTGCTGTCTTGACTTTCATACTATTGATAACTAATAGGCTACCATTATTCCCTAGCTCCAGCTTAATTGCAAGCGATATTCTATTTTGTTATATTAGTAAATCATAATTCTCAACTTGTAAGAAGGGTTTTTAAGTTGTCAAAATTTATGCTTAAAACAAATATTACTAACGAAAAATTCGTTTTCTGGGGAAAATTTTTTATGATCTTTATTCTTGTAACCCTATCCATATTTACTTCAGTTATATTGAATTTCAAAACTGTTAGTGCTAAGTCTGAAATTAAAATCCAGTACGATTTTAACTCTCCAGTTAGCGATCTCTACATCCCAGAACCCAATAGAGAGATTTATACCGTTGCAGAAGAGTCTCTTGCACAGTACAATCAAGAACAAGCAGCAATCGAAGCACGTAGAAAGCTTCTTGAGGACAAGGTAAATAGAACTTTATCTTATCTCCGGCGAGTTGGTTCTCCAGTCGCAAACGAAGAAATCGCGACCATTATAGTAGATCTTTCTGACCAAAATGGTGCTGATTACCGGGTACTTTTAGCCATCATGACAATAGAATCAGGAGCATGTAGACAATCTTTCGCACACAACTGTTTCGGATACTTAAATGGTGTCAGATATCCATCTTATGAAGTTGCTTTTCGCGACTTGGTGCCAAAAATCTCTAGACAGTACGCTGCAAGATATGGATGGGATTTTGCTAGTCTGTCTAAAGCCTACGGACAACACAACTGGGAACTGCATTCAAAAAACATGCTGAAAGTAGCAAGTAGTATCTGAGAATTTTTTGATCCGTACAACTTAGATTGGGTA
>CAZZFI010000071.1:0-4594 GCA_964653475.1 uncultured Candidatus Saccharibacteria bacterium
CAACAAAAAAGCTTTTTACAACGATCCAAGCATAAACTTGGTTGATTCATCTGCCTGGGACTGCGAAAAATCATTCGTGAACGAACTTTCAGACTTCGTGAAAAAAGCGCTTAAAGCAATAGATATCAAAGCAGATCAGGTGGAAATTGAAAAAACTCAGGAGGATGGTTTTGGAGATTTCTCAACTAACATCGCGATGCAGCTGGCGAAGCCCTTGGGACGAAATCCTAGAGACCTTGCACAGGAGATTGTTTCAAAACTTCAAGAAAACTCAGACTTTACTGCTTACACCGACAAAGTAGAAGTTGCAGGTCCTGGATTTATCAACTTTTTCCTCAAAAAAGATGTTTTCATAAACGAACTGGCCAAAAGTTCAGGAGACAAACAGCACAATATCCAAATACTACAAGGCAAAAAAGTGATGTTCGAGTACGCTCATCCAAATCCTTTCAAAAGTTTTCACATTGGCCACCTTCGAAACATTGTCCTGGGAGAATCTCTGATCAGGATCTTAGAATCGTTAGGAGCAGAGGTCACAAGAGTTAATTATCAAGGGGATGTCGGAATGCACATCGCCAAGTCACTCTGGGCGATGCTCGAGCAAATTAAAAGCGGTGAATTTGATCTGACACAGGTTGAAAAGTTGTCTACTTACGAAAAGATGAAGTTGATAGGACAGCTCTACGCATACGGGGCTACCAAATACGAAGAAGATGAGACTATACAAAAACAGATTCAGGATCTCAACTACGCAATTTACACAATTCATCAAAATAAATTGCTTGAAATAGACCAGAACTGGAAACCTTTCAAGAAATACTCTGACTATCTGGAAAATCCAGACTTAGATTTTGGTTTGATCGAAAAAATGTATCAACTAGGAAAAGAATGGAGTTTGCAAGAATTTGCGCGAATTTACAATAGGCTCTATTCAACCTTCGAAAGAGAATACATGGAATCAGAAACATTGTATTTGAGCGATTTGATGATAAAAAAAGCATTAGAGCAAAATATTCTTGAAGAGAGTGAAGAAGCGATAATTTTCAGAGGAGAAAAACATGGACTTGACACCAGGGTGTTTTTAAATTCGTTTAAACTCCCTACGTACGAGGGAAAAGAGCTTGGTCTTGGGGAACTAAAATTTGAAGAAATGGGGAAAGTTGATCTACATATTCATAACGTAGCAGTAGAGCAGATAAGTTTTTTCAAAGTAACATTTAAAGTTAAAGAACTTCTCGATCCAGATAAATACGAAGGTAGACAGTATCATAATGCCTACGAATTTGTAGGTTTGGTATCAGGGAAAATGGCATCAAGGAAAGGGAGTGTTGTTTTAGCAGAAGATGTTCTAAATGAAGCAAAAGGGCTTCTTGAACCAATGATGGAAAACAAAAACGTTGATTCCGAGGAAAAAGAAGATTCTCTGGAGAAAATAACAGTTGGAGCCGTTAAATACGCATTCCTCAATATCAGTCCGTACAAATATCTTGCCTTTGATCTAAAAAGCAGCGTTAATTTTGAAGGAGATTCCGGGCCTTATCTTCTATACACTTATGCTCGAGGAAATAAATTAATAAAAGACTCACAGTCTGAAATAATTTTTGATGAAGCAGCGCTTTCTGAACTTGAAAGCGAGCAAGAACTAAAACTTATTAAACATTTAACAGACTTCAGAAATACTATAATCGAAGCAGGGAAACAGCTGGCTCCAAACTATATAACAACGTATTTATTCGAACTTGCCCAACTGTTTAACTCTTTTTACAAAAACTCTCCTGTACTAAACGAGAAAGACGCAGAATTAAAGCAGGGAAGACTAGTTTTGACAAAAATCACTACAGAGGTATTGAAACAAGGACTTTATCTACTTGGGATTAAAACTGTTGAGAGGATGTAGATTCAGAAGATCTCTTGTGGTTGTTGAAGTTTGGGTTTTCTAAATTTCCGAAGTATTTTGTTCACCAAAACTTTTAACAAAATCAACCCCGACAGAGCAAATAATCCAATCCCCGCATAAACCATATAATTTGCATTTCTGCTCATAGAAGCAGGGAGGTTTGAGGTTTGGATCCTTAATACTAAATTGTCAAAAACCATCTCAAACTCAGTTTTTTCTATATTGGGGTATCTTTCTAAAACTTCTTCAGAACTTGAAAGGACTTCTCCCCTAGGCAGTTCTTTTGTTGCCTTAATTTCGAACTCAGGGGGTTCTAAACCGACTTGATTCCCGTAGCTCACCCTTTGTACCGAAGGAGGGGTGTCGGGGTCTATAGAAGCGATGTGGGTGTAAAAATGATTTAAATCTCCCCCAATTAGCGCAGGACCAGATTCTCCCCAGGTGACATCAACACTTAACCATTCATTTAAACCTGGAAGATAGACTTGTACCCACTGATGTGCATCTTGTTGCTCTTCGCCTATTCTTGCATCGTATCCATAGCCGAAAGACGCGCGAGCAGGAATTCCTTGTGCTCTAGAAAGTGCTAGAAATAGGTCTGAATACTCCATACAAACTGCCGCTCCTCCGTTTAATGTTTTTAGAGCACCTTGCCTGTTATTAATTCCAAATCTCTTTACCTCGCTATAGTCAATTGTGTCAACGATATGAGAATAATTTGATTCAATAATTTCGTAAATATTTGTTTTATCCCCCTTTAGTTCCTTGGCTTTGGTTTGAATTTCGGGGTGATCAACTTCCCAGAACTCGGCAGGGTTTAGATAGTTGATCATACTCTGTACCTCAATATCTCCGAGCACTCCGCTATTTTCCTTGTTTGCTTGTTTTTCAATTTTCTGAACCTGTGCATAACCTTCTACTGTTATTATACTATCTTGGTGGCTGGGTATTTTAAATGTTGCTATGAGATTTCCTTCGTCATCTTCAATAATTTGCTTTGGTTCTGGATCAAATTTTTTGAAATAAATCTGCTGAACAGTTTCGGCTTCATTCATATCTCTCGGAATAACAAGATTGTATTCGTTTGAGTAGCCCTTATTGATCGAGTCAGATGCCTTTACCTTTTGTGTGAGAATAAAATGATAATACTGTGTTTTCCCAATTTGGATCCAGATACTACTTGCGATCAAACTTTCTTGAGAAATCTGGTAAACAATATAGTTTCCTTCTGTTGAAGTATTCGCAGGAGTAGGAACTACAAATCCCACTTCCCCGAGATTTTTATTTAGCTTAATTGTAATTTTGTGAGAATATTTAGTGTTATTATTTTCAAATGTGTAATCTTTTCCGAAACCCGGAGCGAAGATATCTAGCAAAGCGCCTGTTGTCTGAGTTAATCCGAAGTTAGAATAAGTGAGTTTGAACTCTTTTGTTCCGCCAATCCCGATACTCGAATCATAAGGAACAGCGACTTCCAAGGTGTCCTCTGTTTGTTTACCGTTTTGACTTTGTGTAATTCTTCCGTTTATGAAGCTTTGAGAAGTAGCAAAAGATTCGTTAAGTTTATCTGAGTTTTCTTTTGTAACGATTATCTGAAAAACCTCTTGGTTGTCTTTAGAGATAATGCGGTTAGAAGATTTATTTGAGACTCTACGAATTTCTGTGATATCGACCTTCTCTGGAGAGTCAATTACATATATTTTTTCAACTTCAACTTCAAAATCGGCCGCCTCTACACGGTAAAAGAACCCCGAAACAGAGAGTAAGGTTACTATAAGAAATATAAAAAACAGGAGTTTCTTCATAAATACATTTTATATATTTCGTGGAGGTTATGCTACAGAAGTTAGTTAAATGGCGACATAATAACCTGAGTATTGGCTGCTGGAGCATTATTTGAATAACTTTGCATATAAAGCTTCAAACTCAACCGCTCTGTATTTTGAACCGAGAACTTCATCATCTTTTCTCCTCCCTTGTTCATGATAATATTTGGTCCATCTTGTGTCGGGAATACATACCCTGGTGCTGATACTCTGATGTAGTAGGTTCCAGGTGTTAGTAGGAAGCTATATCGTCCGTTCCTGTCTGTAATCGTTACATCAAGCTGTCTTTCATTGTCAAATAGTCTCACGATAGCTCCTGGTACAGGCATGCCATTTGTAACGTTTATTACTTCTCCCCATTCTTTTTCTCTTGTGAAGTGGAAGAGTACAATTAGGATAATTTGTAATAGATACAAAGAGAATACCGCATAGTTAAAGATCGTTAGAGAGTTTGTTACTGTAAACATTGTGTAGACGAATCCGGTTGAGAAGATAATTGTGTTTACCACAAACATGTTTTGTTTAAACAATCTCTTAACTTGATAGAAGTACCAACTTAGACTCAATGAGAAGCTTGTATGATCTTTTTGAGACAACTGGAAGTCAGAAGCAAGAATCTCTCCATCATAGTTAACCTTGATGTCTTTAACAAAGTCAGTGTAATCAGAGTGGGAAATTTGTATTTGGTAAACTCCTTTATTGGCAGTAAATCCGTACTTACCTTGAAGATCAGTTGTTTGAGAATCTACTACTTTCCCTTCTTGGGTTAGAACAACCCTGGCAAAAGCTACAGGAGAGTTAGTAAATTTATCACTTACAATGCCCCATGGATAAGTTTTTTTCTTTCTCCAGAACCATGCTATCGCATAGT
>CAZZFI010000072.1:0-4535 GCA_964653475.1 uncultured Candidatus Saccharibacteria bacterium
GATATATATTGTTTAATTATCTAGCGATGAAAAAGGGTTTTATTCTTCTGGCTTTATGTATTATTCTTTTGACAGGTTGCCAGAGTCAAACACAAACAAGTAACAATAGTGGTAGTGCACTAAAAGAAATAACTGGATCTGAACTTTCTAGTGCGAACGGAAAAAACGGCAACGAATGTTTTGTTGCTGTTTCGGACAGAGTCTATGAGATCAAAGGATCATCAAAATGGGTAAATGGAGTACATACAGAATCCGATGGAGAAGCAGGTTGCGGAAGAGATTTAACAACAGTAATCCGAAGAGCACCGCATGGAATTTCGATACTCACAAGTAGCCCAAAAATCTCTCAAATAGGAGTTTTAGTTGACTGAGTACTTTTCGATATGGATCGTTTTGCAAAAGTTATATCTACAATTGGTACAAGTCCTGCTTGGGTTGGACTTTGGTTGTCAGTGTTGGGACTTATATTTTTACGTGACTACGGAAACGACAGAGCTGATTTTGTTGGTGTTGCTCTACTCGGAGTATGGACTTTTTCTGTTGGGATGTATTTACGAAAAAGACTAGATCTCAACAACAAAGATCGCAAATTTCGAAGCTATTTTTTGATTGCGATGATTGCAGGATGGTTGTTTGTCACTATCGTCTACTGGAGTAATTTTTCGCAGTTTGTTAGAGATGCATTGATTATTGCATTGATAACAATAATTATTCTTCTGATCAATAACATTTATTATCGAATAAGTTTCCACGTTAGCTTATCAACATCTTTATTGATTTTGATAAATCATTTTTCAGACTGGAAATTTTGGATTTGGTTTTTGATCGTTCCGCTGATCGGGTGGTCTAGAGTGTATCTCAAAAAACATACGCTAGTGCAGGTGATTGCAGGCTTTCTAGTACCATTTCTCGTTTACTTTTCTATACTCTACCTAGAACTGCTGAAATAGCAGTTCGTCTTCTGCTACAATAAGCATATTATTTTTAGCTGTATTTACTCATGTCTAAAGTAAATTTTCCTGACAAGCCAGAACCTACTCCCAAAAACACACTTGTGTTTGGGGAAGATAATCCGCATTACACATTTATCTTCACTCATGAAGATGTTGCCAAGTTAGACACTCCTTCTAAAAAATACTTTGAAGAAGCAGTAGATCGATTCGCATCCTTGTTAGTCGAAAATATCGAAAAACTAGATGTATACAAAACTATCCACGACGATCACTTGATGGGAATAAAAAACACTATAAAAAGATTACGCCAAGCAAACGAAGATGAAGACGCACTAAGTAGAAGTATTTAATTTCAATTGTATGGATAAAAGTTTTCGAGAACGAGTACTCGAAATTGTCTCCCAAATACCTCACGGCAAAGTTTTGTCTTATGGAGTAGTAGCAGCTTTAGCTGGCAATTCTCGTTCTCCGAGACAAGTTGGAGGGATTTTACGAAGTCTTACCGTCAAAGAAGACAGAGTTCCATGGTGGAGAGTTGTAAATAAAGAAGGTTATTTATCTATAAACCAGGGCGGTGCAATAGAAAAGCAATTACAGAGGTCTCTTTTAGAATCAGAAGGGGTCGAAGTTTCTGAAGATTTCACAATCGATATGAATAAGTACCTATGGGTGGAAAGTTGATTTCTACATAACTAGATAATATACTCGAACCACAGTTTTTAATCGGATATGAACATCACAATTCGCAAACCACAAATAAACGAATGGGAAAAATATAAAGAGATACGTCTTTATAGTTTAAAAGAATTCCCTAAAGGCTTTTCTTCCAGCTATGAAGAAGCATTAAACGATAGAGAAGACGACTGGAAATTTCCAATAGCTAATTCTCTAGAAAACAAAGGTAGCGTAATGTTTTGCGCATTCGATGAAGACAAAATGATAGGAACTACAGTTTCTTACTGGAAAGATCGTGCAAAAACAGGGCATGTGGCAAATATAGGAGGGATGTATGTCAGGGCAGAATATCAAAATCAGGGCATCGGAAGTAAACTTTTCGAAAAATTACTAGAAGAATTGAAAAGCATGAATAGATTTAGGAAGATCAAACTCGAAGTGGTTGCTGACAATGACCCTGCATACAACTTATACAAGAAATATGGTTTTGTAGAATCTGGTACAAGCCGTGATGATCTTCTGATTAATGGCGAGTATTTCGATGTAGTAGCGATGGAATTATTTTTGTAATAATTTCTAAATTTGGGAATGTTTTACCGATGGATATTAACGACGTACGACTTTTTTCGCAAATAGAGTAGCTAAGAAAAACCCCAGTAAAACTAACACTATTACTGCACTAGCAGGCAGATTTAGGTAAAACGAAAGATAAATTCCAAGAAAAACACTTATTACTGAGAATAGTACAGATAGTTTCATTGTTTTGGCAAATCCTAATCCATACTGAATGGCTGTAACGACCGGAATTATCATAAGAGCTCCGATAAGTAACGCTCCAACAACCCTGATTGATAAAGTTATTGTCACTCCAGCAAGCGTAATTAGCAAAACATTATAAAGCCTTGTCTCTAGCCCATTTGCCTTCGAGAACTCTTCATCGTAAGAAATCAGAAATAGCTTCTTCCTGAAGAACAAAACAGAAGAAACACCGCAGATAGAGAGTAGAACTATTGCTAATAACTCATTTTGGTCAACTGTTGTAACACTTCCGAAAAGATAACTAAGAACGTTGAGTCCTACTCCTTGCCCCAAACTAAATAACACGAGCGTTAAAGCGAGACTTCCTGAAAGAAAAATTGCAAGTATCGATTCAGAAAAGATTTTTTTGTTTTCGCGTAGTTTCTCGATCCCGATTCCGGAAAGCACTGCAACGAGCATCGCTCCGAGAAGAGGTGAGATTCCTGCAAGAAGAGCTCCAGCAACCCCGATTAATGAAACATGTGCAAGAGTTTCGGCAAGAAGTGAGTATCTTCTCACGACTAAGAAAATTCCAATAATCGGCGCGATCACAGCTACAAAAAAACCTGCAATCAACCCTCGGACCATAAATCCATAATTAAATATTTCAGTAAGTTCAGCAATCATCTAATTAATCATGATGAATATGAGTAAATGCTTTCCCATACATTCCTTCTACTAGTTGTTCTTCATCAACATCTTCTGCTTTCCCGGTATATACGATCTTCCTATTTAACGCTAAAATTTCTTGCGCCTCCCCAGTAATCATATCTAAATCATGTGAAATAAAGATTATTGTTAGTTTTTGTTCTTTATTTAACATCTTCAAGAAAGCGTAAAATTCTTTTTGTGCACCAAGATCAACCCCAACAAATGGTTCATCTAAAACAAGAATTTCAGGTTCTACCGCTAATGCTCTTGCGACAAATGCTTTTTGTCTTTGCCCTCCAGATAATTCCCCAATCAGTCTATTTTTCTTTCCTCCGAGTCCAGCAACTGAAATAGCTTTTTCTATAGTCTTCTTTTTGTCGGAACTCGAAAAAACTGAGGTTTTAGCAATCGCTCCGCTTTCGACAATCTCCCATACAGTTGCTGGAAGATCAAGATGATCTTGGCTAATTCTTTGTGGAACATAACCTATTCGTGTATGGTCAAGAGCATAGTCAATAGTGTTCCCATTAATCACTATCTCTCCGGAGTCTGGTTTTAGTAAGCCAAGTAAAACTTTTACCAGAGTAGATTTTCCACCTCCATTGGGACCGATGATTCCAAGATAGCTCCCTTTATCAATCTCAAAAGTGATGTTGTCTAGAATTTTATTCTGACCGTAACTAAAGTTAACTTTTTTAAACTCAATTAGTGGTGGATTTACTGACATTTCATCGCTAACTTAAGATTATTCAGGTTAGTACGCATTATAGAGAGATAGTCTTCCCCTGCCTCTCTCTCTTGGTGAGTCAAGTTTTCTATCGGATTGAGCACAAGAGTGCTTGCTCCCGTCTCAGTTGCGATCGTCTGCGCCAACTTCGGATCAATAAGAGTTTCATAGAAAATATACTCTATTTGCTCGTCTTTTACCAGGCGTGCTACCTGTGAAAGTTTCTGGGCAGAGGGTTCTGACTCTGGGGATATCCCAGAGATTTCGACAACTTCAAAGTTGTAACGTTTTGCGAGATAGTTGAAAGCTTCGTGTGATACAACAATTTTTCTCTGCTCACATTCAGTCAACTGGCCTGAGTACTCTTCGTCTAGCGTCTTTAATTCGGAGATGTATCTCTGTGCATTTTCTTCTATTTCATAGATCTGATCAGGATAGATAGATTTCAGTTCTTGGGCAAGCAGGTTCGTTATCTCAATTGCGTTAACGGGATCGAGCCAGAAATGCGGATCGTATTTACCTTCGTGGGCAGGTTCACCGACTCCCTCCGTGTTGTCATCTTCAAATTCGAGAAAATCTAAGCGTTCACTTATGTTCATCACCATAACCTCTTTTCCTTCTTCAGTAGAGAGAAAGTCTTTGATCCAGGGTTCGAGACCATTGCCATTATAGATAAGCAGTTTAGAGTTTGTAATCTTGATAATGTCTTGAGCTGTTGGCTCGTAGTCATG
>CAZZFI010000073.1:0-4531 GCA_964653475.1 uncultured Candidatus Saccharibacteria bacterium
AACGATTTTACAGAAAACACAGTAGGGATCATTCATGGAGCTTTTCTAAGATATTAACAGAGAAGTTATATATAGCAGTTATTTTTTATTATCTTCTTTCTTTTTGTCTAATTTATCTAGTCCAAGTTTTTTAACCCCGAAATACACAACAGCTGCAACAACCAAGAAATCAATTAGTGTTGAGATAAAGTTTCCGATAAGAACTTCTGATCCAAGTATTTCGAACGAAAATGAAGTGAGATTCTCCGCTTCTCCGAGAATGATGCCTATTAGTGGATTAATTATGTCTTCAACTAAAGAAGATACGAGACCTGATACTGCACCACCCAAGATAAAACCGACAGCAAGCCCCACTACTCCTTGTTCTCTAACAAAATCCATAAAGTTTTTCATATTATTATGATAATAATTAATACGTTTATTATATGCCAAAAATCACCTTAATCCAAATTCGTCACATTTTAGAAAAGACTGGTAAATTTAACGACATGTGTTATAATGAATTGTTAGTTTCTTCTGTTTAGTTTTGTAAGGTTTTCCCCAAAAATACTAATCCAGTAAAGCTAAGTTAGTTTTTTTATTTTTTTATTCCTCAAATGGAAAAAAACAAGTTATTCGTAGGCAACGTAGCTTACGCAACACCGGTTGAAAAGTTAGTAGAACTTTTCTCACAGTACGGTGAAGTCACTGAGTCATACAAACCTCAGGACAAAGGTTTCGCATTCATCACCTTCAAAAACGAAGAAGACGCTGAGAAAGCAATGGAAGCGATGAACGGACAAGAAGTCGACGGAAGAGAACTTTTTGTTAACATTGCAAGACCTAGAGAAGAAAGACCTAGAAGAGATTTTGGAAACAGAAACTAAATAAAGTTTTTCTCGATCCCGCTTTTACCTTGGTAAAGGCGGGATTTTTTTTGGAAACTTTTTGCGGCAGATGCTTAAAGACAGAAAAGGGAAAGGAAAAATTTAAGATATTTGCACTTACTTTGCGGGACTAGGGCTCGAACCTAGATTCTCGGCTTCAAAGGCCGGTGTCCTACCATTAGACGATCCCGCATCGTATCTTTCAAATGGTCTGCAAATTATATCTTATCAAACCGAAGCTGGCAATTGAACTGTGTAGTTATGCTACAAGATTGCAATCATGCCATAAATAATGTAATATCTTCTCAAGTGAGTCAGGATAGTGAAAACTGACAATGTTATTGGTGAAAATCAAATATCGGTTTTAAGTCGTCCTGCACACGCAGGGAATACGGGTGGAACCGCTTCAATTACTGAAGTCCCGAACTCAATTTTTTGAGGAGGGATTTTTTTATTTTTTAATAATCTGAAATGTTGAGCGACAATAACTTAGAAAAAGTAGTTTCACTTGCTAAAAGAAGAGGATTTATTTATCCCTCATCCGAGATATATGGTGGACTAGCAAACACCTATGACTTCGGGCCTTACGGTACTGCTTTAAAAGAAAATATACGTCAAGCATGGATCAAAAAATTCATCCATGATAGAGAAGATCTTTATCAAATTGATTCAAGTGTGATTATAAATCCTTCTGTATGGGAAGCTAGCGGACATGTCGAAAACTTTGCGGATGTTATGGTAGAAGACACTGTTACAAAAAAAAGATACCGAGCAGACCACATAATCGAAGATTATTTCGAGAAGAAGGGTGAACAAATAAAGGTAGATGGAAAATCTGCAGAAGAACTCCAGAGAATAATAGGAGAGAAAAATATCAAAAGCCCAGATGGTAATCTTTTCACAGAAGCAAAATCATTCAATACTCTTTTTGAGACGCAGATCGGAATCATTTCTGGAGAAAAAAATAAAGCATATCTGCGCGGGGAAATCGCTCAAGGAATCTTTATTAATTTCAAAAACATTGTGGACACTTTCCATCCAAAACTCCCGTTCGGAATTGGTCAAACAGGGAAAGCTTTCAGAAATGAAATCACTGCTGGTAAATTCACCTTCAGAACACTGGAGTTTGATCTTATGGAGTTTGAGTATTTCTTTGATCCGGAAGAAAATAACTGGGAAGAACTCTTTGAATATTGGAAAACTGAAATCTCTGATTTTGCATATTCACTTGGTGTGTCTAAAGACAAGTTAAGTTGGAGGCCTCATGAAGAATTTGAGCTTTCTCACTATTCTAAAAGAACCGAAGATCTAGAGTACCAATTCGCTTGGGGAAGTAAGGAGATGTTCGCTTTAGCTTATAGGACTGATTTTGATCTTCGAAATCATCAAGAAAAATCAGGAAAGAATTTGAGTTATATAAAACCTGATGGCACAAAAATTATTCCTCATGTCATCGAACCAACTTTCGGACTTTCGAGGGCAGTGACCGCAATTATGATGGATGCGTACCATGAAGAAGAAGTTAATGGAAAGAGCAGAGTCGTGTTAAAACTTGCAAAGCATCTCGCACCTATCAAAGCCTCTGTATTTGCTTTGCAAAAAGACGAAAAGCTTCAAAGTCTCGCGCATGATTTATACAAAGACCTCAAAAAGGATTTAGCAGTAGAGTATCAAGATTCTGGAAATATCGGAAAAATGTATAGAAGGCAAGACGAGATCGGAACTCCGTACTGTATAACAGTCGACTATGACTCACTTAACGACAACAAAGTTACGGTAAGAGACAGGGATACTATGGAGCAGGAGAGAGTTGAGGTTGGAGAGATTTCTGAGTACGTGAAAAACAGACTGGCAAATTAGCCAGTCTGTTTTAATTTAAGGTTTTACCTAGTTCCTAAACTCATTCCTATCTGCAATAGTCGCTTTCACTATTTTGCTTTCTCCATTTCTGATAATTACAATCTCAACTTCTTCTCCAATTTGAGATCTTTGGATAAGATTTAACAAAGACTGCTCTTCAAGACCTTTTCCATCATACTGAACAATAATATCACCCCTCACAATACCTGCTCTCGCTACAGGTCCATCAGGGACTACACTCACGACAACAGCTCCAACTACACCTTCATTTTGGTAGAAAACGAGTCTTCTTTGGTATTCAACTCCAAGGAAGGGAAGTCTGAAATTTCCAAACTCGTTTAACTCTTGGATTCTTTGTTTTACGAGGTTGATGGGAAGTGCGAAGGACATGTTATCTGCACCACTAATTGTCGCAAAATTCACTCCGATAACTACTCCGTTGGAGTTAATCAAGGGTCCTCCAGAGTTTCCAGGATTTATAGCAGCATCAGTTTGGATAACATCGAAATGTGTTCGAGAAGAAAACCTAAATCTGTCATCTGATACCTCTACTTCTCGGTTTAATGCACTTATAGATCCCACTGTGACGGTATTTGAAAATGATCCAAGTGGGTTTCCAATCGCGATTGCAGTTTGACCGACTTTTACACTTCCAGAATCACCAAGTGGTATAGCTTTGAGGTCACTTTTTGCAATCTCAACTAGAGCAATATCATTTATTTCGTCACGATAGATTTTTTTTACTGATATTTGCTCAGTGTCTTCACCAACAACTACAAAATAATCATTCTCATCTCCTGAAGAAACAACATGCTGATTTGTAACAATTAGTCCCGAAGAAGACACAACAAAACCGCTGCCTACAATCTGATCTGTAGATTCTGAACCTCCAAGGATTCCTATCCCTACTACTGCCTCTGCATTTTCTTCTACAACTTGTGTGACTACGTTTTCAAGATCTGTAACTACTATATTTTGATCTTCTTTTTCTTCATATGAGAATGTTTGACCAGAATTTACAGTGACAGAAGAAGGTGAGCAGGAAAATTTATTCCAAAGTACAGAGTCTTTTTTGACAGCATCGCACATCCATCCTTGGAAATATCCACCTAACCATAGAAATGCTCCAAAAGAAACTACAAGTAAAATTAATAGTAGAAGGGTTACTATTCTTTTGAGAAAGCCTATTCTTTTTTTTACAGGTCTCTCTGACATTTCGCTTTTATCTTGTGAAGAATACTCGGTTGAATCTTCATTTTCGTGAGAAATCACTTCTTTTGACATAGCAGTAATTCTAAAAGATATAATTTATTCTAGCACAAAAAATTTTTGAAGTTGTCTATGGAAATCAAGAAAGAGTTTTTTGTATTGACATCAGTTTTGGGGATTTAAATTTGGGATTTTCTGTTTTTCCTAGACCTAATATTCCAGTATCCAAACAGCGATATAACCACAGGGAAAGAAACGTAGTTTAACGCTTTATAGTAGTTCTTTGTTTCTGGATCTAGAGATTTTAGTGGCCTTGTTGCGACCGACTTCGAACGGATTGAACTTAGATCATCAGAGTTTGAAAGCCACTCCACCATATTCAAAAACATTGTAGAGTTTTGTTCGTTAGCTTGTAAGAAATTGTCCGAAATAAAATCAGCATCTCCTATTACGACAAGTTTTAAATTATCTGTCTCTTTGACAATATCCTTTGTATCGACATCTAATTTTAGTTCTTTGATTCTTGATTCCTCGAATTGAGATTTTGCAGACCCCTCAACAAGATAACCAATAGTATATTTTTTCTGATGTTCAGG
>CAZZFI010000074.1:0-4462 GCA_964653475.1 uncultured Candidatus Saccharibacteria bacterium
CAACAATTCATAAAATTAATATATTCCAAATCAAACATAATTAGTAAACAAATTAAACTTACACGTTTGCATATATAACATTACTTTATATATAACCAAAATGGATCTTTCTCAGTGGGAGACAAGTTCAATAATAAACATGCATCGAGCTTGTATCGGTACATGGAAAGGTTATCTCAGGGATTTTAAAAAAGAGAAAGAAAACGAAGATATTGTAACAATCGAAGTAGACTCCCAAGGTCACTACTCCAAAATGAAATAAAAGCTACCCTAAATTTCTGGAATTCCAGAAAAAATTCAGAATGTGGTTATATCATTTAGCCACTATGAGAAAAATATTCACCCGAAACCAATTTATCAAAGCAATTGTTTTAATATACACTTTATCAACAATCAGTATTTTCGCTATCCAGCTCGAGTCAAATTATCGCAACACTCTATTACACCACGGCTTTGGTGCTGGAGAACAAGCTCTTGTTGCTAGACTCTTGGAAGTTTTCACTGAAAGACCTTGTGAGGTTGTGACAATCGAAAAAAACGAAAATTCAGTAGGTCTTATTTCTTCTGATTGCATCAAACCTCCAGGAAATAACTGATTTTTTCAAATTCATCTGTGCATCATGCTCGCAAATAAAGTAGAATCAATAGAATTCTTAATTGTAATCGCACACGTATGTATTCGAAAAGATCACTTAAATTTGTTAGTACTATTTTAGATCATTCATTATCTGTAAAATCTGGTGAGAAACTAGTTATTTCTGTATCTGATTTTACTTCAAATGAACTAGTTCGACCTCTATACACTGAAGCTATAAAACGTGGGGTTATCGTACATTTGGATGTCTTTAGTGGGAACTTTAATGTTGGACGAGCTGATTATGGAGATTATTTGAAATTATTTTTTCAGCACGCAAATGAAGATCAATTACTGAATGCTGAAGTATACTCAATGATTAGCGAGTGGGCAGACAAGACGGTCAAAATCGTTTCTATCCATGACAAGAAATTTTTAGAAAGTATTGACGGTAATAAGCTCGCTCTAAGACAAAAAGTCCTCAGGCCGATTAGTGATAAATCTCTTCAAAAACCATGGTGTCTCACTTACTATCCAACAAAAGCACTCGCCCAGAACGCCAGGATGAGCCTTAAAGAATTTACTGGGTTTTATTACTCTGCATGTAATGTTGATTACGCAAGAATGGACAAAGAGATATTGCCTGTACAAAATATTCTAGATAAAGGAAATATCGTTGAGATCAAAGGAAAAGGAATTGACTTACGACTCGGGATTGAAGGGAGATTATCTTTAGGAGTTGACAATGGTAAACACAACATCCCCGATGGAGAATGTTTTATCGGACCAGTTGAAAATGTTACAGAAGGATATATAAATTTTGAGCTTCCGCAAATATATAACGGGAAAGAAGTAAGTGGGATTCATCTGGAATTTTCCAAAGGAAAGATTGTCAAACTCAAAAGTAAAACGAATCAAAAATTTTTGTCTCAACTTTTAAATTCTGATCCTGGCAACAGACGGCTCGGAGAATTTGGCATTGGCATGAACAAGAACATCACCAAGTACATAAAAGATATACTTTTCGACGAGAAAATTTATGGAACAGTACACTTTGCTCTTGGCATGTCTTACCCATACAGAAGAGGTGGAGGCAAAAACAAAGCCAGCATTCACTGGGATATGATCAAAGATCTAAGGCACAAAGGGAGTGAGATCAAAATAGATGGAAAAACTATTTTTCGTGATGGTGAGATTGTGATCTAGTTGATGAGTATAGACAAATTTACGGTTTAACTTCCGTTTTTTCGATCACAATATCCTCTAGCGGTTTGTCATTTTGATTAGTTTCGGCTTTGGCGATTTCATCTACGATAGCCATTCCTTCTGTAACTCTACCGAAAACTGGATGTTTAGCATCGAGGAAGTCATTATCCACTAGATTGATAAAGAACTGACTCCCTCCACTGTCTGGTCCTGAGTTCGCCATCGATAGGGTTCCTCTATCATTTCGGTTGCCGTCAGTGAATTCATCAGGAATACTGTATCCTGGGCCTCCCGTTCCAGTGCCTGTGGGGTCACCACCTTGTATCATAAAACCAGGAATAACTCTATGAAAAATCACTCCATCATAAAAGCCGTCTTCCACAAGTCTGAGGAAGTTATTTGCTGTGATGGGCATAGTCTCGTTAAATAATTCGATCACTATATCGCCTTTGTTTGTTTTGAGAACAACAGTCTTGTTCTCCTGAGGAGTGTCGTTAACCATTTTTTCTAGCTGCTTATTTAAATTATTTCTTTCTGGATCATTTTCTCCAGAAGAATTGTTTGTGCTTACACATCCTGTGAGCAAAACTATGCTCAAAATAAGGATTGTTAATGTAATAAATATTTTCATTGAGATACTGAAAATCTATTTAGTAAAAACAACGAAGTATCAGATTAGCACAAGTTCCGTGAAATCGGCAAATAGGTCTGACTAAATACTATAGTGCAAGCACTTCTCTTATTTGGAGAAGCTCAATCTAAATTTGAATTTTTCAAGAACACAAACAAATCGGGATTGTTAACGTAGTGGTGAGTCTGTAAACCTGCTTTTTTTGCAGCTACAATATTTTTTTCGGAATCGTCTATAAACACCAGCTCCTTTTCCGGTGTTCCTAAAATTTTCGCTAATTGATAGAAGCTCTCAGGATTAGCTTTATCCAGATTATAATCTCCTGATTTAATAAATAGGTTAAACATTGAGATTTTCGGTGAGACTTCAGGATGTTCATGCAATACTCCCGAAGTGAAGACAATCATCTCGACCTTCTCTTTGAGAGTTTCCAGATAATCCAGTAATTCTTGATTTAGGTAATAATTGTCCGAAAACGAAAACCCTGTTTGAATAGAAATTTCTTTATATAGCTTATTTAATGAGCCCTGGTAAACAGCGTCCTTCGGAAACAAAATTACTCTGGAGAAGTCGAAGACAATTTTCCTCATTTAAGCGTAATTATAATTATTATATTACGTCCCTGAGACTGCTATTACAAATTCGTACATACACGCAAAAGTTATATTATAAACCGTTTCATAAGCCGGATTTTGTATCCTTCCGCTTTACGGAATTGAGATAGTCATTTGTCTATGCTCACGTTTTACGTGATTGCTCTGAGCAGGGGTTACACTGCCTTCGTCTGTTGCCAGACGAAGCGGTGGTCTCTTACACTTCGTTTACACGAATTTCGCTTTCGCGGAACACCCTTTCACGATCACCCCGCCATCGCCAAGCGATGGTGCGGCTTTCTGCTTTCTGTTGCCCTTTTATCCATGAGCTCACACCCATCCCCCTATCATTGACGACAGAGAGGTACTCGCTCCGTTGCCTTGCGGTATACGGAACAGAAATAGAGTCCGGACTTTCCTCCCTCCCGCTCTCAATTTCCAGATCTGCTTTGAAATCGAGATGCTGAGAGCGGGAGAGCGACTATCTGAAACGGTAGTAAATTATACCATGTAATATGTGACATCTGTGCTCTAGTAGTTAAGCCTGTCTTCGAATTTGTAGGCTTTGCCTTTATAGACTACGGTTATTTTAACTTGATAGGAATCTTTCGGAATAGAAATCAGAAAACCACTGGGCTCTGTTGCAGATTTTTGAATTTCAACTTTCGAGAATCTTTCTTTTCCGATTATATCCCAATAAATATCAAACTTATCTCCAGTTTCTCCCCAAGCTTTTTCGCTTACTCGAGGAACGAAACTCAGTTTTACATTTACTTCGGATAGCGTCTGACTAGTGACATCTGCAGAGATCTGTCCATCAACTTTTATATCTGCTTGAATATCTTCAGTTTCAGGTGAGAGTATTCCAAATCCAGCAAAAATGATTACGGAACCTAAAGTTATTAAACCAATCAGGGGATAGATATTTTTTCCGAGAAAACCATATCTTGGATTTTCGAAATTACTAAGCTTTGACCTGAGGTGGATTACATAAAGAACTAAAACCACTACCACCACCATCAACAAAAAAAGCATAGCTAGTGGGATCAGATACTCTTGGTAGTTGTTAATAATTTCAAAATATTCCATATATTGACATCATACCCTAATCAAGAACAACTGTAAATTACACTGGATTGCCGATTGGCGGATTTGGGTTTGACAACTGTTGTTCTGGTGGTATTTGGTTTGGGACAAACTGCTGATTCTGGTCCACCCCTGGCATTATTTGATTTGGATCCAAGGGATTTACAAAATTCTGTCCTGGCACTTGAGAGTTCTGCATTAGCTGATCAGTTTGCATTGGTTGCTGAGGCGGAACAGGATTTTGTTGTTGAGTCTGGGCTTCTGGTTGCTGAGGTTGTTGCGTATTTTGATTCTCTTGTGGAGGGTGGGCTTGCATAGATAACCCTGCCATTCGCTGAGCTTCTACTCTTTGTCGATTATCTTCTTCAATTT
>CAZZFI010000075.1:0-3447 GCA_964653475.1 uncultured Candidatus Saccharibacteria bacterium
TTCTAGATCAGTGCTCCATCCTGAACCGTCAAACCATTCCAGGCCTTTGAATTGTAGTTTGTATTTGTCTGTTGGTTTAGTTGCTGAACCCAAGTAAAAATATTCACGATTTTCGTTTTTGGCTCTATTTATTGCCATAAGCATCATCCCCATACCAAAGTTATTGTTATACTTCTCGAAGTCGTAAAATGGATAAGCATAGTGTGAAATGCTCTCTGTTTCGTAGCATATAACGTATCCTACCTTTTCGTTATTATATTGATAAATCAACAAAGAGTTAAAATTGCTTTTTGAGTAGTCAGTTAGAAGTTCTTTAGTTTTGTTAGCGGAGAAAACATTTTTCCCAAACTTACTTTCATAGAATGTTTTAGCGAGTTTCGCAATTTTCCAGTCATAGTCATCTTCAGAAAGAGGAAGATTTTTAGAACTGAGTTGTAGTCCTTCTACGTGTTTTAGTACACGTCTGTTTTCGCTTGTAAATTCAAATTTTGTGAGTTTTATTCGTAGAGACCTTGTTTGGTTCATAACGCCTTTTCCAAGTCTGGTAAAGACAAACCCTTCATCGTATTGTTTTTCTATTTTATTATCCGAGAGATCAATTAATGTTATTTGATCGGTTTTGTAATAATCTGCCAATTCAAATTAACTAATATTTATAATCTGATATTCTCATTTTTAGATGTTTCAAGCAACTTGAGTTACTCAACGTAGTTCTTCAGTTTTTCGATTTCTTCCGCTAGCATTTGCATATAAAGAGCATACCCTATCTGTTTGATATTTCCGTGTTGTTGTTTTCCAAGCAGATTGCCTGCACCACGGATTTCTAGGTCTCTTGAGGCAAGCCGAAAGCCTGAACCTAGTTCACTTGTTTCTTTTATTGCTTTTAGACGCATTCTGTATTTTCTTCGCTCGCGGAATTTCTTTAGTGTTGCAACATCTTTTATATTGGCTTCTAATATCGAATCATCCTTCTCTAGATCATCTCCGTCATAAAAAAAGTACGCATAAGCTTGTTTATCACTTCGTCCGACTCGCCCGCGAAGTTGATACATCTGTCCGAGACCGAAGTTCTGCGCGTGCTCTACAATAATTGTGTTTACATTTGGCATATCGATTCCGTTTTCGATGATTGTTGTACATACTAAAATATCGTATTTGCCTTCGTAAAAATCTTCTACATTTGTCCTAAGTTGCTGTGGGGGCATTTGTCCATGAGCAAATATTATTTTTGTCTTTCGTAACATTTTTTCTAGTTTGGATGCAGCTGATTGGATAGTTTTTACATCGTTATGTAGATAATAAACTTGTCCTTTACGTTCTAGCTCAAACTCTATCGCTGATTTAACTTTTTCGTGATCCATTTTCGAAACAATAGTTTCTATTGCTTTTCGACCTTGTGGAGGTGTTTGAATAATGGAAATATCTTGAATACTCGAAAGCGCCATCGAGAGGCTTCTCGGAATTGGAGTTGCAGACATTGACAGCACATGTACACCAAGTTCGAGTTCTTTGAGTTTTTCTTTTTGTTTAACACCAAATTTTTGTTCTTCATCAATTATCACAAGTCCAAGTTTTTTAAAACGCACATCTTTCGATAATAATCTGTGTGTCCCGATTGCTATACTTATTTCTCCGTTTCTTATTCCTTCTAGAACCTCTTTCTCACCAGAAGAATTCGATCTAGATAGAGTTCCAGTTTTTATACCGAAAGGCGAAAACCTATCTCGAAAGACTTTTTCGTGTTGTGTAGCCAATACGGTTGTCGGACAAAGTACGACAACTTGATAACCATTTTCTACTATTTTATATGCTGTCCTCATAGCAACTTCTGTTTTACCAAAACCCACGTCTCCAACTATTATCCTGTTCATAGGTCTGTCTTTTTCTAGGTCTTTAAGTATGTCTTTTTCTGTTTGTTCTTGATCTGGAGTAACTTTGTATTCAAACTTATCTATGAAATCTTGGTAACCACTTGTGGTGTTTGTATCAATGGAGGTCGTTTTAGCCAATTCACGCTTAGCATAAAGGGAAACGAGTTCTTTCGCCATAGCAAAGATAGACTCTTTTGCTTTTCTTCGTATAGTTTCCCAGTCAGTTTTACCTAGGCGAGTTATTTCAGGATCTTGTTCGTCTATGCTTATATATTTTGTGAGTTTATCTATTTGTGTTAACGGGACGAATAACTCATCACCTTCAGCATATTGAATTAATATATAATCTTCTTTGAATGTTTTTGTAATCCTATCCCCTACTCCTACAAGAATTTCTTGAGTATATTTTTCCTGCTTAATCCCCCCATAAACGCCTACTCCGTGCTCTTCATGAACAATATAATCTCCAACTTCGATTTCACCTTCAAGATTAGCTAAAATCTTCCTTGCTCGTTCAGAAGATAGTTTTTTTGCTTCCGCACTTAAGAACACTGTTCCGAATAGCTCTTTGTCAGATAGTACGATTAGTTTAAGTTCTTTTGACTGGAAACCTGAATCAAGATTTTCACCAGTTACGAGTTGTTTTTTTAATTTCTCAGATAATAAGTCTTTGTTTTTAGAATAAAGTTTTATTTTGTAACCTTGATTAAACTTTTCATCAAGCTCCTTTTCGAGAATATCGAGACGATTGTAATATAGTGGCGGATATTCAAAATCGAATTCAATATGTGATCTGCTAGAGTATGTATCGAGCGTATCTCCCCCAAATATCATAATTGCATTCAAAGCTTGTAGATGAGGGTTCAATATCCAAATCTGCTCTAACTGAGATTGTAGTTCGATCTTTTTGAGATCTCCAAGTAAGAAAAAATTTACTTCTTTATAAGATTTCCCATATATTTCATCGTATTGAGTTGCGGATTCAACCTCTTCATCAAAGAAAGAAACACGAACTGGATGATTAAAACCTGGAGGCCAAAAATTTAATACATCTCCTTTTACTGAATATTCTCCAACAGACTCAATTTTTTCGGTTCTTGAATATCCATACTCAATAACAGTTTTGATTAACTCGGTCGCTTTGGCTTCTTTAAGAATTACAAGTATTGCACTATCGAGATATTTTCTCAGTTCAATATTGTCTCTTGTTACAGAAATGACACCTTTTTTGGTGTCTTCAGAAACTAACTTGATTAAATCGTCATAGAGCGATGAAGTAACACCAGACACTTCGAAAATTGGTAAATACTTTTCTTTTGTATTGCTGTCAGAAACAGATTCCAGCAGTCTCGTGTAAGCTGAATGTTTTCTTAATTCTTCAACTATCATCTAATTTACTACGTTGAAATTTAACATTTTACTTGGTGCTTTCGATCCGAACCCAGATTTCATCGAAAGATCTTCTGCGGATTTTTTGTTGATAAAAGATTATTGCCCACATTATCAGCCTCAAAGGGTAGAGTTTGAGAGACCATATAAACTCTCTAATATTTGAGGAATATTTGATTGGAAACCA
>CAZZFI010000075.1:3457-4453 GCA_964653475.1 uncultured Candidatus Saccharibacteria bacterium
ATATCCGAGTTCTTTCCAGAAATTTCGGACTTTAGTGTCTTTTGTTATAACGTTATATTTCCATAGTTGAACATATCCACCAACTGCTCTTAATTTCTGCCTGTACCAGTCTTGGAGATTTGTCGGATAATTAACGAACACTTTTGCATCAGGAACGTACTCTAACTTTCCGCCTTTTGAAAGAAGAACATATGATAAATATGGATCATCTACTAGCGTATCTTCAGGAATTTGTAGTTGGAAATTCCTCATAGCAAGAGCATATCCGCTCAGTACAAAGAAATTCAATTTAGAACCAACAAATACTCTTGATCTCCCTGATTTTACTCCACGTAAAGTTGTCAGGCGTTTATGATGAGCAGCATCAGCTAATAAGTGTGAAATATATCCAAAAAAATTGGTTTTAGGATTCAATGAAACAGGCCTTCCTGTAGATCCCATTACTTTTGGATTTTTGAAACAATCAACTAGCAACTTAATGCTATTTTTCCCAAGATAAACATCACCGTCAGTTAAAACAAGTATTTCACCTTTTGCTTTCATAAATGCAAGGTTTAGAGCTATGGGCTTTCCTTTCATTGGATCAACCAATTTTAACCACCTCACATTTTTATATTTTGAGATAGCTTTTTTCGCAGCCTTATTCGTTTCATCATCTGGAATCACTGTGATGAGCTGAAAACGTTCAGTATATCCTGAATAATTTGGATCGCAGACAGTATCGATAGTCTTTTGTATTGTCTCGGATTCTTTGTAAGCTGTAATTACTACTGTAAGTTCCATTGGTTAACAATATTAGGCTGACATTATATCTGTTACGCACGAAAATGGGTACTTATTGGAGAAGGGAAAGTTGTTGCTTTTTTCGTGGCATCTTTTTGTTTTGTTTTTTTCTTCTAGATGAAGGAATTTTTATTCCTTTTTCTGTGCATAGTTCATTTAATTTCCACATGTATAACTTACCTTTGTTTGTATCTCGAGTTGGATAATCTAAGG
>CAZZFI010000076.1:0-4394 GCA_964653475.1 uncultured Candidatus Saccharibacteria bacterium
TCAATAGTTACAACTTCGATAGGAGTGCCGGAACCTCTTGAAGTTTCAGGATTAAGAGCATGCTGAAAAACGGAAGTGACAACATTTGCAGCTAAAACTAAAGTTAATCCAATAAGCGCGTTTTTGATTGTCTTTTTAGCTGACTCTAGATTATTCGGATTACCGGTTGAGGTGATGTAAACGTATCCTGCCCGAATTAAAAAAAAGACCGCAGAAGCGGTCGCAATGACGGTGATAATTTCAAGTGTGTTACTGGTGTACTCAAGTATTGCCGGATGCGCGTCTTGAGCTAACGCTTTTGGCGTGAAGAAAAATAAAAACAGTATTGAATTTATTAAACCTGTTACTAATTTAGTCATGTAACTTTTTTAGAAGGCAGGTAAATACTTACTGTCCGGCTCCAAAGGCAGAAGTGGCAAGTTGGCTCACTATGTTTGAGATCACAAAGGCACCTAAAACAAGTGTTAAGCCAATTGCTGAATACAATATCGTTTTTTTGGACTTTTCCAATGCCTCCGGATTACCAGAGCTAGTTATGTAACCCACTCCACCCCAAACTATAAAGCCTGCGGCTACAAAACCTGAAAGTGTAACAAGTACCTGGATTACACTTTGAATAAAGGTTTTAACTTTTTCGACATCGGCTGATTGCGCATAAGCAGGAGAAGCTAGAAGGAAAAAAGTAAGTATAAAAACTTGTATAAATACTGTTTTTTTCATATACACCCCCTTTCAAGGAGTTAATACTCTCGGGCAGGGTGTAAAAATTTACAAAAAAAGCTGCACTGTGGCAGCCGATAAAATTCATTTATATGAATTTATTAGATCAAATTATATCAATGTAATCTGGTAAGTCAAATGCAAACATGTTGACATTAAACATCTACTGAAATACTATTTTAGTAGTACATATACTGTTAGCTATTTTATAGAAAGCAATTACTGTCATGAAAAATTATCAGCACACATTTAAGGAAATTAGAAACTATTTAGCAGGGAGGTTATTAGGTGTAACGCGAGATGAGCAATTGCTTGAGGAAGTAGTAAAGATTTTATATTGTAAGTTTTACATTGAGAGTGAGGGGATTAAACTTCCTAAAGACGACGTGGAACTAGCAAAGGAATATCGTAATATTTTTCACATCTTGAAAGATAAACTTCCCAATATTCTAGGGAAATATGATGAAATATTACTTGACCCCGCAAGCCTAGCTTTCACTCATGATCAACTTAGCAAATTACCAGAAAGCGTCCTTCTACAAGATCCCTTTGGGGATGCTTATGAGGTGTTTATTGGTGATAGTATTAGAGGACAAGAAGGTCAGTTTTTTACTCCCCAAAATGTAGTTAATTTATTAGTTTCCATGGTTGATCCCAAACCAGGAGAATTAGTGATTGATCCGGCATGTGGCTCGGGTTCATTCTTAAATGCAGCTGCAACACATTTAAAAGAAAATGGTGCAAGTCCTGGTGATATAGCTACTTCAGTACATGGAATTGATAAAGATAAATATTTATCAGAATTAGCATCATCACGTTTATCTCTAATTACATTAATGACGCCAAAAATATACTGTGCGGACTCACTTGCATGGAAACCAGAAAGCAAGAATGGCTTCCGCCAGATCGAAGATAAAGTGGGTAAGTTTGATGTGGTTTTAACAAATCCTCCCTTCGGCTCCAAAATAAATGCTGCATCAAAAGAAGTACAGCGAAGCTTTGATCTAGGTTATAAGTGGAAAAAGGAAAAAGACGCTGAAAAGTACACAAAAACAAATAAGTTACCTAGCTCAATTCCACCACAAGTTCTATTTCTGGAGCAAAGTTTAAATTTACTTAAGCCAGGTGGAAGATTAGGAATAGTTGTGCCTGAGAGCTTGATTTCAAGTAAAAACTATAGGCATGTGATGCAGTTGATGCTTGAAAATGCTGATCTCAATGCTGTTATTGGTATGCCAGAGGAACTATTCAAAACCTCAGGCAAAGGAGGTACTCATACTAAAACAGCATTAATTGTATTACGTAAGAAAAACGGGACAACAAAAAGACGTAAATTCTTCATGGCTGAAGTTAAGTGGTGTGGGAAAAATAGTCGAGGCCAGTACATTGATAAAGATGAATTGCCGGAAGTTCAACAAAGATATGAGTCTTTCCTTCAGGGATCTTTAAATACATATAAGAATACCGGATATGTCGTAAGTAGTTTAGATTTAGATGATAATATACTTGCGCCTAGATATTATGATCCTTCCGTAGATATTAAGCTTGAAAAGCTAGAAACGACTCATGAACTTGTTAAGATTCAAGATTTGATTGACCAGGGTATTGTAGAGATATCCAGAGGACATGAGGTTGGCAGGCTAGCATACGGGACCGGAGAAATACCTTTTGTTCGCACATCAGATATATCTAATTGGGAAATTAAACTTGATCCTAAACATGGAGTTAGTGAAGACATTTATCAAGAATATGCAGCAAAACAAGATGTTCGTGCTGACGATATATTGATGGTAAAGGATGGCACTTACCTAATCGGCACATGTGCTATGGTCACAAAGTATGACGAAAAAATCGTTTACCAGAGTCATCTATACAAAATTAGAGTACTTGATGATGGTGAAATTTCTCCCTATTTACTGCTTGCTGCCTTAAGTTCTGATACTGTGCAAGACCAAATTAAATCAAAGCGGTTTACGCAAGATATTATAGATTCTCTTGGAAGTAGAATTTATGATTTAGTTATACCAATACCAAGGAACACGAATAGACGTAATGAGATATCAGAAAAAGTAAAGAAAGCAGTTTTGGATAGAGTAGAAGCAAGGGAGCTTGCGCGTGAGGCCACAACTGAAATTGACACATTTGCACAAACTATCTGATTCCAAACTTTTGATAGTTTTCATAAATGCTTGAAATAAGTTCTCTTGTTTCATCAAGGGTTAGGTGTCCTTGTATCCTATTACCATCTGACGAAATCCAGCTAACATTTTCTGCGGAATGACCGGTAAGTTCATCGTCATTTATGGCCTTTAGGGGATTTAAATGACCTACTTGAAAACTTGCTTTTCCATGCGTAGGACTTAATATTTCTTGCTCAAATTGAAGAAAGGAAAATGGATGCATAGTGATTGGACACCTAACTGGTCTATCCATATCATCAAGAACTCCCTTAACGTGAGATACTAAATCTTCCGGTGCTTTATCAAAGAAGCAAATCTGGCTTATTAGTTTATGTTCAATGTCTTGACACACTCTTCTTAAAGCAAAATTGACTGACTGAGGATGGGTCTCCCACCTCTTTTCTCTATTGGTTTTATATAAACCTGTTAATACTCTGTCAGTTAGATATGACTTCACTTGAATTTTTCCGTAAACACTTTTAAACAAATCCGAGTAAGGATTTGAGTCTCCTAACAATAGCTTTCTGAGTATCACTACTTTTTCAGGAACTTCTCCAAAGATCCAGTCAACATTTTCCGGCGAGTGAATTCTTACTTGAACCCTTTCTAAATAGTCAATTGGTAATTCATATGACACTTGACTGAAATCAGAAAAATCTTTCAGCACTTCTATTTTGTCTTTTGCCTCCCCATTATTTAAACTTTCAGCTAATTTCAAAAATATCTCGTAACAGTCTTCAAAGGAAGAATATCGAGGGTCATCGGGATCCATTCTCTCTCCCCATCTCACTTCATACTTGGTGCTTTCTATTTTTGGTCTCTTTACCAGTTCAATAAAGAAAGAAAACCTGATCATGGAATTTAATATAGATTTACTATATCTTTTTCCTGCTAATCTCTGTAAGTCTTTATACAAATTTGCAATATCTTTTTCCTGATCAAGCAAAGACTCGATAACTTCACTCATGCTGAAACGATCTTTATCAACAGATTTATCTAAAATTATGATAGCTTTGGTTCCATTATTCATTCTTTATTTGGTTCCATCTTTTTAAATAGTGTATACATGGGTATTTTAAGTGCTAGTGAAATTTTATATATATTAGCTAAGCTCAGATTTCTTTCACCTCTTTCAACATCCCCGATATAAGTTCTATGAATTCCAGCCCTATCAGCAAGCTCTTCTTGCGAAAGTCCTAATTCATTTCTTCTGGCTCTAACGTTATTCCCAAACGATTCTAATAACTTTTTTTTGTTCATTAACATAATTATCATTAGATGAAGACAATAAGTCTACAGACTATGAGTGTAGATAATAATGTTCAATATGGCGAAAAACTGTTAATATTTTCACATAGTGCGTATTTATCAACATTTATTAAAAAGGCTTTTTTACCAGGCTCTTAAGTATAAAAATGAGCTATAAATATCTTCAAGACGAACAGTACTATATAGACCTCTATGATTTGCATACTATTGAACACTGCTTGGATT